>JAKONB010000378.1 GCA_022702195.1 Beijerinckiaceae bacterium
GCCGAAGGCGCGGCCCGAGCGGAGCTGCGGATCGGCCAGGGACGCGTAGGCCTGGCCGGCGACCCGGTCGAGGGTCGAGGCGATGCCGGCATTGCTCATGGTGTCGATGGCCAGCAGGGCGGTGGGGTTGTTGGCGAGTGCCGCGTCCAGGCCCCGGGCCGCATTGGCCTGGTTGCGGGTCTGCGCCACCAGGGCGAAGCTCTGCTGCGCGAGAGTGACGTAGGCGTTGTTGGCGTCCGTGGACGCGGTGGGAACGATCAGGAACGGCAGGGCCGCGCTGTCGGTGACGGTGGCGAAATTGCCGCTGACGCCGCCGCGCGCCGTCAGGACGGTGTAGCGGGTGTTGGGCAGGTAGGTGCCGGGCGTCGCGGCAAGGTTGAGCGTACCATCGAGCGAGGCGGTACCGGCGACGAGGAGGCGTGCGGCTCTGCCATCCGGATTGATCGCGCTCTGCAACGTACCGCCCGCCTGCTGCACGTAACTGAGAGCCCCGAGCGTCCCGTAGGGCGTCGTCGAATTGCCCGGTGCGACGATGCCGGCATTGGTAAGGGTGCCGAACGCGACGCCGGTTCCCGCGAGCTGGCCGGCCGCGCCGACGAGCGTATCCGCGAACAGGATCGAATTGAGCGTCAGGCGCCCCCCCGAAACCGTGGCGCCGCCGGAGAAGGTCTGGTTGGCACCGGCAGCGAGGGTGTAATCGCCGCTCGCCTGTCTCAGGAAGGTGAACCCCGTGATGAAGTTCGCCAGGCTGCCGGTCCCCGATAAGGTCAGGGTGTTGATGCCGCGACCATTGGCGCGGATGTCACCACCGATCACCGAACCGGTGCCGAGATTGACCGTGTTGCGGCTCGCCGCCCCATCGTTGAAGGTGAGCCCGCCGGTGATCGTGCCGGTGTTGGTCAGGGTCTGGTTGCCCGCCCCGTAAAAGATGTTGCCGTTGATCCGGCCCGCATTGGTGGTGGCGCTGTTGCGGCGGTTGGCGGTGGTGGCATTCTGCGGATCGGCATCGGTGAAACGCACGTCGCCGGTGATCACGCCGGTGGCCGCGTTGGTGAGGATGGCGTTGCCGGCGCCATAGACCACGATGGCCTGCCCGCCGGCCGGGCCGGTGATCGTGCCCGCATTGGCGATGGTGAAGCTCTGCGCCCGGCCCTGGATGGCGCGCACGCCCGTGCCCGTGCCGGAGATCGTCGCCCCCGCGCGGTTGGTCACGGTCAGCGCCGCCACGTCGTCATCCGAGTCGATGGCCGCCACCGCCGCCGTGCCGGTGCCGTTGCGGGTGGCCGAGATGGTGCCCGCATTGGAGATCGTCATCGAGGCGATGTTCTCGCCCGCATAGACGCCGCGCGAGATGCCGATGCCGTTCTCCGTCACCGCGATGGTGCCGGTGTTGACGACGCTGACATTCGCGAAATCGGCGCCGGTGGAGTTCGAGAGCACGCCATAGACGCGGGTGGCGGCGGTGTTGGCGCGGCCGGCCGCGCCCGTTCCGGTGAGCGTGCCGTTGTTCACCACGCTGGTGTTGGAGCCCGACAGGTTCACGGTCTTGTTGGTGAGCGTGGTGTTGACGGTGAGTTGGGCACCCGATCCGGTGACCTGGATAAGGCCGCCGACGTTCTGGGTCGAGCCGGCGCCGAGGGTGAGATTGCCGCCCGCCACCGTGAGGTTGCCGGACAGATTCTGCACCGAATTGGCGGCGGTGGACCAAGCGCTGCCCGCACCGGTCTGGGTGAGGCTGGCGAAGCCCGCCACCGTGCCGGTGAGGGTGCCGCTGCCGGTCAGGGTCAAGGCGTTCGCACCGAGGCCGCGCGCGGTGATGTTGCCGCCGATGCTGGAGCCGGTGCCGAGATTGACCGTGTTCACGGTGCCGGCCACGTCCAGGAACGAGATGTTGCCGGAGATGCGCCCGGTGTTGGTCACGGTCTGGCTGCCGCCGCCGAAGGCGACGTTGCCGTTGATCGTGCCCGCATTGGTCAGGGTGCCGGTCCGGCGCAGGTTCACCACCGTGGCGGCGGTCTGGAGATCCTGGTCGAAGTTTCGAACGTCGCCGTTGATCACGCCGGTGGCGGCATTGGTGATGACCGTGTTGTAGGCGCGCACCGTGGTCGCGTCGCCGGCATTGCCCGCGTTCAGCGCGAAGGTGGCGATGGCGGCCTCACCGGCGCTGGTGTTGGTGAGGGTGCCGGCGTTGTTGATCTCGAACTGCGCGGCGCGGCCGCTGATGGCGCGGGTGTTGGCGCCGGTGGCGGTGATCCGGCCCGCGGCGGCGTTGTTGACCACCAGGCGGTCTGTGTCGTCGTCGGAATCGACGCCCGCCACCGCTGCGGTGGTCGCCGTGGCGGTGGTCCCGCGGACGGCCTGGATCAGGCCGGTGTTGGTGAGGGTGAAGAGCGTGGTGTTCTCGCCGGAATAGATGCCGCGCGCGATGCCGTTGCCGTTCTGCGTGACCGCGATGGTGCCGGAATTGGTCACCGTGGTGCTGGCATATTGCGACCCGTTCGGCGCGCTCGAATAGGCACCGTAGATGCGGGTCGTGGCGTTGCCGGCGGGCGCCGTCAGGCTGATCGTCCCGGTATTGTTCAGGGTCGAGAGGTCACCGGCCAGGTTGACGCCGAAATTGTCGCGGTTGAGCGGCGCGGCGTTGGTGATCGCGCCGGCATTGTTGACGACGCTGGTGCCGTTGACCCGGACGTTGGTGAAGCTGGGATTGGCACCCGCGCTCGTCTGTTGCGCCCCGACGCCGGTGCCCGCGGCGATGTTCACCGTGAGGCCGGTCACGCCCGCGGGGGCGACGAACCCGGTCGGCTGATTGCCCGAGCAGGTCACCGTTTGACCATTGGCGGGTGTCGCAGGCTGGCAGTTCGCCAGTGCATCCGCAACAAGAACAGCCCAAACCGGAACGCTCAGCAGCAAAGACCGGCGCAACGACGAGTCCATGGTGGACATCGAAACTCCCCCCGACAAATTTTTAGTTGATTTGACCCGCCGACGGCTGCGTCAGCCGGCCAGAGCTTTGGTACGGGATGATAAGACAGAGTCAATCGTGCGAGATCATCACGAAAATGTTGTTCCGCGCGTTCCGGAAGAATGATGCAAATATGATACTTCGATAAGACAGGGTTCGGCATAACATTCCACCAAAATTGCCTTTCGGCAATTTGTGTAGGACTTTTAGGCAATCGATTTAGGATAAAATGGCAATCTGGAATACTGTGGGGCTTCTTGGACGGTTGCCCAGGATGCCGCGTCGGCGCGCGGCCTCGACAAGCGACGGGGAGAGGCTGTCGGATACCCTGCGCGCCACGCGCGGCTACGCGGTCTGCACGTTGCCGCGCTCGGGCAGCAACCATTTCTGTGATGTCCTCGGCGGAACCGGTCTCCTCGGCCGGCCGCGCGAGTATTTCAACGGACACGCCAGACGGCGCTACGACGATCCGGCCTATCCGGACGATCCCGCGCAGCAGGTGGAGCGCATCCTCACCATGGGGGCGACCCCGAACGGTGTTTACGGCCTCAAGATCTTCCCCGGCCTGCACGATGTCGTCGCGCCTCATATTCGGTGGACGCAGGTGCTCCCGAACCTGACCTTCGTGCGGTTTCGGCGGCGGGACATCCTCGGGCAGGCCCTGTCCTGGGTGCGGGCCGCGCAGACCGGGCGCTTCCGGGCCTCCGACCCGGCCACCGGCGAGCCCGTCTACGATGCGGAGGCCATTGCCCTGCGGGTGCGCCAGATCTGCCAACGCGGCGCGCGCTGGGACATGTTCTTCGCCCGGACCGGGATCGAACCCGTGGAGATCGCCTACGAGGATGCGCTGCGGGATCCGCAGGCGGCCGTGGCCGCCGTCGCCCGGGCGGTGGGGCTCCGCGACCGGCCCGGACTCGCCCCGAACCCCTCGTCCTTCCGGATGCAGCGCGACGCGCTGAGCGCGGAATGGCGGACTCGCTTCATCGCCGAACGGGGTGACCGCGACGACATCGATCCCTTCGTGGATCCGTGATCGCGCCTCGCCGCCGCCAGCCCGTCCCCCTCGACACCGGACCCGCCGATCCATGCGCCGCCTGCTCGATCTCTTCCGTCCCATTTCGCGGGCGCCCGAGGCGCCCGGTCCGGCTCTCCGCGGCTACGCCCTGTGCGCCTCGCCGCGCTCGGGCAGCAACTATGTCTGCGAACTCCTGACCTCCACCGGCGGACTCGGCCGTCCGCGTGAATACTTCAACGGAGCCGCAAGGCGCGTCCATGACGACCCCGCCTATCCCGACGAGCCCATGGCCCAGATCGAACGAATTCTCACTATGGGCGCCACGCCCAACGGGGTTTACGGGTTGAAGCTCTTCCCGGGCCTGTTCGACACCGTGGCCCCGCATCTTCGGCTCACCGAGGTTCTGCCGAACCTCCACTTCATCCGACTGCGCCGCCGCGACGTTCTCGGGCAGGCGATGTCCTGGGTGCGCTCGATCCAGACCGGGCAGTTCCGCTCCACCGAGAATCCGGTGGCCGAACCGTTCTACGATGGTGCGGCGATCCAGCGGTATGTCGGTCAGGTCTGCCAACGCAATGCGCGCTGGGACATGTTCTTCGCCCGGACCGGCCTCGTGCCGCTCGATTTCACCTACGAGGATCTGGCCGAGGCGCCGCAGCCGGCTGTGGACGCGATCGCCCAGCTCCTGGGCGTGACGGACCGGCTGCTGATCGATCCGGATCGGGTGAATCTGCGCGTCCAGCGCGACGCCCGGTCGGCGGAATGGCGCGACCGTTTCCGCGCGGAATTCGGGGACCCCAACCGGATCGACCCCATCGACCTGCTGACGACGACCGCCTGAGCGCGGATTCGAACGGGCGCTCCGCTGCTCAGTTCTCGCGGTCGGCTGCCAGTTGCTGCATCAGCTCGGCGAGGCGCGGATCGAGGGACTCGTCGATGACGGGCTCGTACAAGGCCTGCATCGCCTGGCCGAGGCGATGCCGGATCGCCGCGTTCAGCACGGGGGCACCGAATTCGCTCTCGGACCGTATGGTCTCGGGGTGTTCGTCACTGAGCATCGGTTTTCCCGCACAAGCCCGGACAACGCCGAGATCAGGCGGAGGTTCATTCGTCCTCCGCAGCTTCGCTCAAACCCCGCAGCCGTTGCAGATCCCCTTGGTGAGTGGAACGCCGCCATTCCCGCCGGACGGAGCCGGTCGGCGTCCCGCACGTCTCTGGTCACGCTGAAGCTCGGTCCGCAGGCGGGCCGCCTCGCGCTTGACGGAATCCGACGGGGTCGATGCCGAGCCCGCCGCCTGATGCGTCTGGAGTTCCTTCAGCAAGGCACGGCCCTCCCGCCCGGCTTCGGCGACCGCCTGGTCCGATGCCCGGGCCTCCCGCGCGGGGAACGCAGCGGCCGCAACCACGATCAGCAGTGGGGCGGCGACGCGGAGGCGCGCGGGACCCTCAGCCTGTCCGATCCGCCAGCCACGCATCATCCGTCTCACCTGGTCTCTCCTCCGGGCAACGGACCGGCAACGCCCGACGGGGCGCCAAGGTCCCATCCCGCCCAGGCCTGCCGCGCGGCACCGGGTCGGTGGATCAATCTTCCTGCGTCGCCCAGTCGAAGGAGCGCTTCACCGCGCGGCCCCAGGCCGACACGATGCGCCGGCGCTGGTCGGCATCCATGTCGGGACTCCAGCGCCGGTCCACGCCCCAGTTGCGCACGAGGTCGTCGGGACTCGCCCAGTAGCCCGTGGCGAGGCCGGCGGCGTAGGCGGCGCCCAGAGCCGTGGTCTCGGTGACCACCGGGCGCACCACCGGCACGTCGAGGATGTCGGCCTGGAACTGCATCAGCGTGACGTTGGCGACCATGCCGCCGTCCGAGCGCAACTCGCGCACGCGGATCCCGGAATCCGCTTCCATCGCCTCCAGCACCTCCCGGGTCTGGAAGGCGGTGGCTTCCAGGCAGGCGCGGGCGATGTGGCCCTTGTTGGCGTAGCGGGTCAGCCCGATGATCAGCCCACGCGCGCCCTCGTTCCAGTGCGGCGCATAGAGGCCGGAAAAGGCCGGCACGAAGTAGACGTCGCCGTTATCCGTCACCGTGGCGGCGAGGTGCTCCACCTCGGCGCTGTCCCGGATGAGCCCGAGGTTGTCGCGCAGCCACTGCACCAGGGCGCCGGTGATCGCGATGGACCCCTCCAGCGCGTAGACCGCGGGCTCCCCGTCGAGCTTGTAGGCCACCGTCGTCACGAGGCCGCTCGTGGAGGGGACCGGCGTCCCGCCGGTATTCATCAGGGCGAAGCATCCAGTGCCGTACGTGTTCTTGGCCTCGCCCGGCCGGAAACAGGTCTGGCCGAACAGGGCCGCCTGCTGGTCGCCCAGGATGCCGGCGATGGGCACGCCCGCGAACGGGACCCGCGTCTCGCCATAGACCTGCGACGAGGAGACGATCGCGGGCAGCATGGCACGCGGAATGCCGAAGGCCGACAGCATCCCGTCATCCCAGGCCAGGGTCTCCAGGGCCATGAGCTGGGTGCGGCTGGCATTGGTGACATCCGTGAGGTGGAGGCCGCCCTCCGGACCACCGGTGAGGTTCCACACCAGCCAGGTATCGATATTGCCGAACAGCACATCGCCCGCCTCGGCTCTTTCGCGCGCGCCCGCGACGTGATCGAGGAGCCAGCGCAGTTTCAGGCCCGAGAAATAGCTCGCCAGCGGCAGGCCGGTCAGCGCGCGGTATCGGTCGCGGCCCGACTCCCTGGCGTATTCGGCCACGAGGCGGTCGTTGCGGGTGTCCTGCCAGACCAGGGCGTTGTGCAGCGGTGCGCCCGTGCGCCGGTCCCAGATCAGGGTGGTCTCACGCTGGTTGGTGATGCCGATCGACAGGAGGTCGCGGGGCGTCAGGCCGGCCGCGTCGAGGGCCTCCCGCATCACCGCCTGGACGTTGCGCCAGATCTCGGCCGGGTCGTGCTCCACATGGCCGGGGCGGGGATAGATCTGCGCGTGCTCGCGCTGGCGGCAGGTGACGATGCGGCCTGCGCCGTCGAACACGATGAAGCGGCTGCTGGTGGTCCCCTGGTCGATGGCACCGATCAACTGGCTCATCCTGGTCGTCCTCCTGGAAAGCGTTCGGTGGGGGTCTTCCGGGCCGGTCTCGGGTCAGTTTCGGGGGCAGATCAGGCGGCCGCCAGGCGGCGCGCCAGATAGGCTGCGAGCCGGGTCGCGCTCTCCGGTGCGGTGCGCAGGCCCAGCTTCGAGCGCCGCCACAGGATGTCGTCGGCGGTCCGCGCCCATTCCGCGCGGATCAGGTAATCGACCTCGGCGGCGGTGAGGCCCCCGTCGAAGGCTTCGCCGAGATCCGCGAGGCTGCGTGCGCCCGCGAGGATCGTCCGTGCCTCGGTCCCGTAGGCGCGGGCGAGACGCCGGACGGTCTCAGGCGACAGGAACGGCGCGTCGCGGGTCAGTTCGGCGAGGAACGCGTCGAAATCCGCCCCCGGCATCGCGCCGCCCGGCAAGGGCGCGTCACCGGTCCAGGCCGGCCCCAAGCGGGGAAAATGCGGGGCGATCTTGGCGATCGCGTGCTCGGCCAGGCGCCGATAGGTGGTAATCTTGCCGCCGAACACCGACAGCGCGGGCGGGCGGCCGCTGGCCGCGTCCAGGGTGAGGACGTAATCGCGGGTGACCGCCGAGGCGTCGGCAGCCGCGTCGTCGTAGAGGGGACGCACGCCCGCATAGCTCCAGACCACGTCCTCCGGCCCGATGGCTTTCGCGAAAGAGCGATGGACGCACGCGCAGAGGTAGCGCGTCTCCTCCGGCGAGATCGCCACCGGGCCGGGCGCGTCGCGGTAGGGCACCTCGGTGGTGCCGATCAGCGTGAAATCGCGCTCGTAGGGGATCGCGAAGACGATGCGCTTGTCCGGTTGCTGCAGGATATAGGCCTGATCGCCCGCGTAGAGTTTGCGCACCACGATGTGGCTGCCCTTGATCAGCCGTACCGCCGCGTGGCTGTCGATGCCGAGAACCGTGCCCAGGGTCTCGCTCACCCAGGGGCCGGCCGCGTTGATCACCGCCCTGGCCCGCACGATCTCGGTGCGGCCCGTCGCCGTGTCGCGCAGGGTCGCGGTCCAGCCCCCCTCCGCGCGGCGGGCGGATTCGACCCCAGTCCGGGTGCGGATCTCGGCGCCGCGCGCCCGCGCATCCATGGCGTTCAGCACCACGAGGCGGCTGTCCTCAACCCAGCAATCCGAATAGACGAACCCCTTGGTGAGGCGCTCCCGGAGCGGCACGCCCAGGGGCGAGGTCCGCAGGCGCACCGGCTTGGAGCCCGGCAGGGTACGCAGCCGCGCCAGGTGGTCGTAGAGGAACAGGCCGGCGCGCAGCATCCAGGCGGGTCGCAGGCCCGCATCATGCGGCAGCACGAAGCGCAGCGGCCAGACGATGTGCGGGGCCAGACGCAGCAGGCGCTCCCGCTCGGCCAAGGCCTCGCGCACCAGGCGGAACTCATAATGTTCCAGGTACCGCAAGCCGCCATGGATCAGCTTGGTGCTGGCGGAGGAGGTGAACTCCGCGAGATCCCCGCGCTCGCAGAGCAACACCGTCAGGCCGCGCCCGGCCGCGTCGCGGGCGATGCCCGTCCCGTGGATCCCGCCGCCGATGATCAGGAGGTCATGGACGTCGCCCGTCGCCGGGGCGCTGGAGGCCGTCGCCATGGGCTTCTCCTCGTCCGGCTGATCCGTGTCACGGGGCGGCGGGTGAGTGGACGGTGCGGGTCCGGGTCAGGAGATCACAGCTGCCAGAGATCACACCGTCAAGAGATCGCACGTCCGAAAGAGTCACTCGCCCACGGGCGCGAAGCCGGCATCCGGGTTCATCCCGTCCACGGCGGGTCCGGGGGCGGGCCTGCGCCGGCGCGGGGGCGCCGCCGCGGCCGTGGGGGTGGCAACGGCCGTGTTGATGCCCAGCCGGGTCGCCAGGGCCAGGGCCCGGGCCTCGGTGAAGCGCAGGTTGCAGAAGCCATGGGCGCCCTCGCGCGCATAGGTCCGGCAGAGTTGCTCGCGGTCGGACGAGAAGGCCGCCTGCTCCATCACCACCGGGCGCACGTCCTGGCCGCGCAATCTCTGGGTGATCAGCTTGTAATTCTCGCGGACCGCCTTGTCGGCGCCGCCGCGCGCGCCCTCGAATTCGGCGGCGCGCGGGACCAGCAGGGTGGCCGGCGGCCCCCACAGGCCGCGCGGCGTCGTGGTGCAGTCGGTGGCCGCGAAGGTGCAGGTCGAGGGACCGCCGAGCGGCGTCACCAGAACCGCCCCGTCGAGCACGTCGAACCGGAGCGGGCATTCGCCTCCTGTCAGCTCGAAGCGTCCGACGCCCTCGGGGCGTCCCTCGGCGTTCAGGGCGAGCGCCCCGCCGCCGCCGAGGGGGACGCTGCAGCTCTCGCTCGGCTGGGACACCTTGGTCCCCGGCAGGACGATCCGGGCCGCCGTGCCGGAAGCGCCCTTCTCCAGCTTCAGGCTTCCGGTGAGGCCGTTCAGCAGGAGATCCTGGCCGATCACGTTGTCGTCGGCCGGGGCCTTCAGCACCACGGGTTGGCGCGGCACCACGGGTCTGGGCGCCTCCGGGGCAGGCTGATCGCTCGGTGCCGCCGGAGCGGCCGACGGCGGCGCGGCGCCGGGCACGCCGCGCGGGGGCACCGGCGGCTTGGCCGCGCGGCCGATCCCGAACAATTCCTCGAAGAAGGACTGGGCCCGCGCCGGAACCGGGGCGAGGGCCGTGGCGCACAGGATCGGAAGGATCGGAAGGACGCGGGTGAGACGCATCGAGACTTTCGTGCCGGACGGCGAGGCGTCCGAACCATCAACGCCGGGAGGGTGTTACGGGTTCGGTCGGTTTCAATTTCGCGAAACCTAACACGCGATCCGTGGCGCGGGCGTGGCGGCCATGCAACAGAATGGCTGCCGCGACGCGCGCTCTCCCGGGTGATCGGGGCACGATCGGCCAACGGAGAGAAGGGGATAAGGCGCGATGCGCGGATCGCTCCGCATCGTCTTGCGGCTCCGCACAGGCCTTCTTATATCCGGCGGGATGCGGGATTAAGGCCCGGATGAGCGCGGTTCCGGTGCTCGATCCGGGCCGGAGACCGCTCTCACAATCTTTAGTTTTGCATCGCCATGGGCCGAGCTGCTTCGGGGCTCGGCGGTCTGCTTGACCAAACGACAACAGAGGGATCCCACCATGGGTAAAGTTATCGGTATCGACCTGGGCACCACCAATTCCTGCGTGGCCGTCATGGAAGGCACGCAGCCCAAGGTCATCGAGAATTCGGAAGGCGCCCGCACCACGCCGTCCATCGTCGCCTTCACGGACGAGGGCGAGCGGCTCGTCGGCCAGCCGGCCAAGCGCCAGGCGGTCACGAACCCCGAGCGCACCTTCTTCGCGATCAAGCGCCTCGTCGGTCGGACCTACGACGATCCGATGACCCAGAAGGACAAGGGCCTCGTCCCGTACAACATCGTGCGCGGCGACAACGGTGACGCCTGGGTCGAGTCTGACGGCAAGAAGTACTCGCCCTCGCAGATCTCCGCCTTCACCCTTCAGAAGATGAAGGAGACCGCCGAAGCCCATCTCGGCCAGCCGGTGACGCAGGCCGTCATCACGGTGCCCGCCTACTTCAACGACGCCCAGCGTCAGGCCACCAAGGATGCGGGCAAGATC
>JAKONB010000486.1 GCA_022702195.1 Beijerinckiaceae bacterium
CTGCCGCAGGAGAACTTCATCCCGGCGATCAACGCGCTCCTGCCCCCGATCAAGGCGGCGGTGCCGGATGCCAGCGGGGACGACCTCGTGAACGGTCTGACCACCGCTTTCTGTCAGGCCAGTCGCAACGAGCCGAGCTACGAGAAGGCCGGCTGGCACGCGGTGATCGGCAGTTTCTCGAGCGTCGTCTACAGCCAGTTGCGCAATCCGGAAGTCCGGGCCTCGCGCGGCGGTGCGGTGCGGACGCCCTGAGCGTCGTGCTCGGCGCCGCCCCCTTCGACGGCGGCGTGACGACGGGGCGCGCTGCAGGGGGCGTTTTCTCGCGCCGCATCGGCCACCACTTCGGCGCAAGGGGCACCCGGAGAATCGCCGCGGAGCCCTGATCCCCAAACGAAAACACCCGGACGCACATCGGTGCCTCCGGGTGTCTTGCCGGCGGATCGTGCCCGACGATTACAGGCGGTAGCGGATCTGGTCGGTCCAGAACCGCTCCAGGCGGCTGAGCGCCACGTTGAGCCGGCCGAAATCGTCGTCCGAGATGCCGCCGATCGGCTGAATGGTCTTGGCGTGCTTGTCGTACAGGCTCTGAATGATGTCGTGGACCTGGCGGCCCTTGTCGGTGAGGCTGATGCGCACCGAGCGCCGGTCGGTCTTCGAACGGGCGTGGTGGAGGTAACCGGCCTCGACGAGCTTCTTGACGTTGTAGGAGACGTTCGAGCCCAGGTAATAGCCCTTGGTGCGCAGCTCGCTGGCGGTGAGTTCCTTGTCGCCGATGTTGTAGAGCAGCAGGGCCTGGACGCTGTTGACGTCCTCGCGCTCGCGGCGCTCGAACTCGTCCTTGATCACGTCGAGGAGCCGGCGGTGCAAGCGCTCCACCAGGTGGAGCGCTTCGAGGTAGGAACCATGGGCGGACTGGGTCTCGGCGGAAGTATTGGTCTCGCTCACCTTGGCTGCCTGGGACGTCATCGCATTGCCTCGTTCGGTTCGTTCGCTTCGGGGCCGGTGTTCATCGCCACCGCTCATGAAGCGAACCTACGTGTGGCGGATGAAAGACGGTTTAAGCGATAGGATGAATTTGCAATTTACCTCTGTCGGTAAATACAAGTTGAACCGATTCGGGTAAGGTCCTGTTCACCGGATTTCTCGGGCTGCCAGAAAGGAAAACACGAAGTAAAGCGCAACGATGCTTGCCTGGACGCCGAGATACGGGGCGGACATCGGCAGGAGATGCGGCGTCAGCATCGCGAGGGTCAGCGCGCTCGTGGCGGCCAGGAGCCAGACCACCCCGCCCCAGGCGCTGGTGAGCCAGAGGCCGACCGCCGCCATGGCGTCGATCACCGAGAAATAGACCACCACCGTCTGGCGCCCCACCGGCATGTCCTCGAAGCGCGGCGCACCGGGCATGACATCCAGGATGGTGGCCCAGGTCGCCACCGCCTTGCCGAGCCACAGGAGCGCGGTGAGGCGCATGAACCAGATCAGCACCCTGTCCCAGCCGGTCTGCGCCGCCTGGGGCGAACGCTCGATCCGGTCGCCGCCGGGCTCGTTGAGGCGGCCGCGGATGCCACCCGTTCCGGCGACCTTGCTCAAACCTTTCACGCGCTTTCCTTCTCGCTCATTGGAAATCCGGCTCCGCGTCGGGCAACGGCCGGAAGGCCGCCTGGATCGCCTCCGGCGACACCGCGTCGAGTTCGGCGGGCTGCCAGGACGGGGCGCCGTCCTTGTCGACCAGCATCGCGCGCACACCCTCGAAGAAATCCGCGCCCTGCATCGCACGGATCGCCAGGCGGAACTCGGTGAGGATCGCCGTCGCGCAATCCAGGTCCGGGCCGCGCCGCATCTGCTCGTGGGCGATGCACAGGCTGGTGGGCGAGCGCGTGCGCATCAGGGCCGCGGTCTCGCCGGCGAAGACGGAGCCCGCAGCCGCGGCCTCATCGAGCCGGGCCAGCACGGCGGGGACGTTCTCACCGGCAAACGCCGCGTCGATCACCGCGCGCTCCGCCACCAGCGGGCCGGCGGCCGGGGGTGGGGCCGCATGGCGCCTCAGCAGCGGGTCGATGGCTTCCCCCTCCGCGAGGGCCTCCACGATGGCGTCGAAATCCGAGGCCGCCGCGTGATGGGTGGCGAGCCCCACCGCCAGCGCGTCCCCCGCCCCGATCCGGGCACCGGTGAGCGCCAGATAGGACCCGGTCCGGCCGGGCAGGCGCGGCAGCGCGTAGGTCATGCCGACATCGGGAAACAGGCCGATCCCCACCTCCGGCATCGCCAAACTGTAGCTGTCGCCGGAGACCCGGTGGCTGCCATGCAGGGAGATGCCGACCCCGCCGCCCATCACCAGGCCGTCGATCAGGGAGATGTAAGGTTTCGGGTAGCGGGCGACGCGGGCGACGAGACGATATTCGGCCAGCCAGAACGGGCGCGTCTCGGCGACGCGTCCCGCCCGGTGCAGGTCGTAGAGGGAGCGGACGTCGCCGCCGGCGCAGAAGGCCCGCCCGCCCCGGCCACGCACCACGATGCAGGCGATGGAATCGTCCCGCGCCCAGGCATCGAGCCGGGCGTGCAGGGCCTCGATCATGGCGAGCGTCAGGGCGTTGAGCGCGCGCGGACGGTTCAGGGTCACGAGCCCGGCGCCGCCGCGCCGCTCGAACAGGATTTCCGGTTCCGCCTGATCCGCCATCGCTCGCTCGTCCTGTGGGGATGGTTGCTTAGACGAAAGTTCGGCCTGCCCCGTCAATCACCGCGCCGCCGGTCCCTGCGGCGGCACTCCGGCTTTCGGAGGGTTTCGCGGATGTGATACGCCCCTCCCCGTCCTCCCAAGCCGGGGCCTCCCCGGATCACAGAGTCCGCGACCATGTCCGACGAGATCCCGACGCCCCGCCCCCTGGCCCGCGAGACCGCCAAGGCGAGCGGCGAGCGTCCCGGCGCGCTGGGCATCACGCAGCGTCCCCGCCGCAACCGCAAGACGGAATGGTCGCGCCGCCTGGTCCGCGAGCACACGCTCACCGTGGACGACCTGATCTGGCCGCTCTTCGTCATCGACGGCACCAATCGCCGCGAGCCCATCGCTTCGATGCCGGGCGTCGAGCGCCTGAGCGTCGACGAGATCGTGCGCGACGCCGAGCGCGCGGCGCGGCTCGGCATCCCGGCCATCTCGTTCTTTCCCTATACCGAGCCGTCCCTGCGCGATCCCACCGGGTCCGAGTCGCTGAACCAGGACAACCTCGTGTGCCAGGCGGTGCGGGCGGTGAAGAAGGCGGTGCCCGAACTCGGGCTGATGACCGACGTCGCCCTCGATCCTTATACCAGCCACGGTCATGACGGCCTCCTGGAGGATGGCGCCATCCTCAACGACGAGACCGTGGCGCTGCTGGTCGAGCAGAGCCTGATCCAGGCCGAGGCGGGCGCCGACATCATCGCCCCGTCCGACATGATGGACGGACGCGTCGGCGCGATTCGGGCCGGCCTCGACAAGGCCGGTTTTCGCGATGTGCAGATCATGGCCTACGCGGCCAAATACGCCTCGGCCTTCTACGGCCCGTTCCGCGACGCCATCGGCACCCAGGCGGCCCTGGTCGGCGACAAGCGCACCTATCAGATGGATCCGGGCAATTCGGCCGAAGCCCTGCGCGAGGTCGCGCTGGATCTCGCCGAGGGCGCCGATTCGGTGATGGTGAAGCCCGGCCTGCCCTATCTCGACATCATCCGGCGGGTGAAGGACGAGTTCGGCGTGCCGACCTTCGCCTATCAGGTGTCCGGCGAGTACGCGATGATCGAGGCCGCCGCCCGCAACG
>JAKONB010000508.1 GCA_022702195.1 Beijerinckiaceae bacterium
ATCTTGTCGGAAAGCGTGTTCGCCTGCCGCTGGTCAACCGGCTGATCCCCATCGTCGCCGACGCCTATTCCGATCCGGAAAAGGGCACCGGCGCGGTCAAGATCACCCCGGCCCACGACTTCAACGATTTCGAGGTCGGGCGCCGCCACGGCTGCACGCCGATCAACATCCTGGATGCGGAAGCCCGCATCAGCCTCGACGGCAACACGGCTTTCCTGGCGGATGCCAGCCCTGAGCCCGAGGCCCTGGCCCTGCACGGGCTCGACCGGTTCGCGGCGCGCAAGCGCGTGGTCGCGCTGATGGAGGCGCGCGAGCGCCTGCGGCTGATCGAGCCCAACACCCATGCGGTGCCGCATGGCGACCGCTCCAACGTGGTGATCGAGCCCTATCTCACCGACCAATGGTACGTGAACGTGAAGCCCCTGGCCGAGCGCGCGCTTGCGGCGGTGCGCGACGGCCGGACGAAATTCGTCCCGGAAAATTACGAAAAGATCTTCTTCCAGTGGCTGGAGAACATCGAGCCCTGGTGCATCTCGCGCCAGCTCTGGTGGGGCCACCAGATCCCGGTCTGGTACGACGAGACCGGCGGCGTCTTCGTGGCCGCCACGGAGGACGAGGCGAAGGCCAAGGCGCAGGCCCAGCACGGCCGCGCCGTCACCCTGCGCCGGGACGAGGACGTCCTCGACACCTGGTTCTCCTCCGCCCTGTGGCCGTTCTCGACGCTCGGCTGGCCCGACGCGACCCCGGAACTCGCGCGCCACTACCCGACCGACACCCTGGTGACCGGCAAGGACATCATCTTCTTCTGGGTCGCCCGGATGATGATGCTCGGCCTCCACCTCACCGACCGGGTGCCGTTCTCCACCGTCTACCTGCACACCCTGGTGCGCGACGCGTCGGGCGCCAAGATGTCGAAGTCGAAGGGCAACGTCGTCGATCCGCTGGGGCTGATCGACCAGTACGGCGCCGACGCGCTCCGCTTCACCCTGGCGGCGATGGCGGCGCAGGGGCGCGACATCAAGCTCGCGGTCAACCGGGTTGAGGGCTACCGCAACTTCGCCACCAAGCTCTGGAACGCCTCGCGCTTCGCCGAGATGAACGGCTGCGTGCTGCGCGCCGATTACCGGCCGGAGGCCGCCACCGAGACCCTGAACCGCTGGGCGCTCGGCGAGGCGGCCCGCGCCGTGGCCGAGGTGAGCGCGGCGCTCGAGGCCTACCGCTTCAACGACGCGGCGGCGGCGGCCTACCGCTTCGTCTGGAACATTTTTTGTGACTGGTACCTGGAGCTGGCCAAGCCGGTGCTCCAGGGGGAGGGCGTCGAGGCGGCCGTCAAGGTCGAGACCCAGGCCACCGTGGCGTTCCTCATCGACCAGATCGCCAAGCTGCTGCACCCGTTCATGCCGTTCCTCACCGAGGAGCTGTGGGCGATCAAGGGCGAGGGCCTCGCCGATCGCGGCCTGCTCGCGCTGGCCCCCTGGCCGGATCTGGCGACCCTCAACGATCCCGGATCCGAGGCCGAAATCGGCTGGCTGGTGGATCTCGTCTCGGAGATCCGCTCCGCCCGCTCGGAGACCAGCGTGCCGGCCGCCGCGCAGATCCCCCTCGTGGTGGTCGGCGCCGACGCGGCCCTGCGGGCACGCGCCACCCGCTGGACCGACACGCTGATCCGCCTCGCCCGCCTCTCCGAGATCCGCTTCGAGGCGGCCGCGCCGAAGAACTCGGTGCAGCTCCTGGTCCGCGGCTCGGTGGCGGCCCTGCCGCTGGAGGGCATCGTCGATCTCGGCGCCGAGGTCGCGCGCCTCAGGAAGGAGGCGGCCAAGGCCACCGGCGACATCGCCAAGATCGACGCCAAGCTCGGCAATGCCGACTTCATGGCCCGCGCGCCGGAGGAGATCGTCGAGGAGCAGCGCGAGCGCCGCGACGCCGAGGCGGCGCGCCTGGAGAAGATCACCGAGGCTTTGGGCCGCCTCACGGACCAGAACGGATGAGGCGGCGCCGGCTCGGCCTCGGCCTGGCCGGCCTGTTCGCCCTTCTCCTGCTCGCATTGGTGCTCACCGCGAGCCCCGGCGACCCGGCGCTCTACCCGGCCGCCGAGGCCGATGCGCCAACCATCGAACTCGTCAATCACGGGTGGCATTCGGGCCTCGTCCTGCCGCGCGCGGCCCTGATGGGGGAGGGCGCGGGGCCGGCCCTGCGCGGCATCGCCACCCGGTTCGGCGCCTATCGGGGAATCGAGTTCGGCTGGGGCGAGGCCCGGTTCTACCGGGCGACCCCGACCCTGGCGGAATTCGACCTGCGCCTCGCCCTGGAGGCCCTGTTCACCCCCGGCGGGCGCGCGGCCGTGGTGCAGGTGGTGGGGCTGGAGCAGGACACCCGCGCGAGCTTTCCGCATTCGGACGTGGTCCCGGTGCGGGTCTCGGCCGCCGGCCTGGCGCGTCTGCTCGCCCGGCTGGAGGCAAGCTTCCGTCTCGTGGACGGCCAGCCGGTGGCGGGCGGCCCCGGCCTCTACGGGCCGAGCCTGTTCTACGAGGGCCAGGGGCGCTTCTCCTACGCCAATGTCTGCAACCATTGGGCGGCCCGCCTCCTGAACGCCGCCGGCCTGCCGATCACCCCGGTGCTCGACACCCATCCGGCCGGGCTGCTCCTCGATTTGCGCTGGCGCGCCGGGCTGGTGCCCTTACCCACGGGACCCAACCTGTCCAAACCGTAATCTTCGGGCCACGAACGGGTCAGGCGGCCGCCGCTAGAACCGGGATCACGGATCGCCCCACGGCGCTCCCCGACCTTCCGGAGACCCCGATGACCGTTCAGCCGAACCGCCTGCGCCGCAATGCCCTCGCCTCCGTGGCCATGACCGCCCTCGTGGTCACGGGTGCGGCCGGCATCGGCCTCACCCAGCCGGCCGTGCCCGCCTACGCCCAGTCCCTCTCCAAGAACCCGATCGAGACCCCCGACCACCCGCCGGGCTCCTTCGCCACCGTGGTCGACAAGGTGAAGCCCGGCGTCGTCGCCGTGAAGGTGAAGCTCGACGACAGCGCCGATTCGGATGACGAGGACGGCCCCGGCCAGGGTCAGGGCCAGCAGGTGCCGCCGCAGCTGCGCGAATTCTTCAAGCGCTTCGGCCAGGGCGGTCCGGGTCAGGGCGGTCCGGGCCAGGGCCAGGGTTTCGGCAACCCGAAGCGCCAGGGCCAGCGCGGCGCCATGGGCTCGGGCTTCATCATCTCGGCCGACGGCTACGTGGTGACCAACAACCACGTGGTCGACCACGCCAAGTCGGTGCAGGTCACCCTCGACGACAACCGCACCCTCGACGCCAAGGTCATCGGCAAGGATTCCAAGACCGATCTGGCCCTGCTCAAGATCACCGAGGGCGGCCCCTTCCCGTACGTCTCGCTCAGCAAGGCGGCGCCCCGCGTCGGCGACTGGGTGGTGGCCATCGGCAACCCGTTCGGCCTGGGCGGCACCGTCACCGCCGGCATCGTCTCGGCCCGGGGCCGCGACATCGGCGCCGGCCCCTACGACGATTTCCTCCAGATCGACGCCCCCAT
Organism: Beijerinckiaceae bacterium; assembly: GCA_022702195.1. Classification (GTDB taxonomy): domain Bacteria; phylum Pseudomonadota; class Alphaproteobacteria; order Rhizobiales; family Beijerinckiaceae; genus Methylobacterium. The sequence continues at coordinate 3,549 of JAKONB010000508.1, forward strand.
CAACAAGGGCAATTCCGGCGGCCCGACCTTCAATGTCGGCGGCGAAGTGGTGGGCGTGAACACCGCCATCGCCTCCCCGTCGGGCGGCAGCGTCGGCCTCGCCTTCGCGATTCCCGCCGAGACCGTGCAGGCGGTGGTCGATCAGCTCCGCGCCGACGGCAAGGTGGCGCGCGGCTATCTCGGCGTCCAGGTCCAGCCGGTGACCAAGGACATCGCCGACGGCCTCGGCCTCGACAAGGCCAAGGGCGCCCTGGTGGATCACGCCGAGCCCGGCACCCCGGCGGCCAAGGCTGGCCTCAAATCCGGTGACGTGATCGAGACGGTCAACGGCACTGCGATCAACGACGCCAAGGAGCTGTCCCGCAAGATCGCCGGCCTCAAGCCGGGCGCCAAGGTCGAGCTCGCCTATCTGCGCGGCGGCAAGACCGACACCGCCACGGTGGAGCTCGGCGCCCTGCCCAACGACCCGAAATCCGCCAACAGCGACCGCGGCGCGTCGAGCAACGGTCAGCCGCGTCTCGGCCTCAGCCTCGCCCCGGCCTCCGAGGTCGGCGCCGGCGAGGAAGGCGTCGCGGTGATGGAGGTCGATCCCGACGGCCCGGCCGCCGCCAAGGGCATCGAGCAGGGCGACATCATCCTGGATGTCGCGGGCGCCAGCGTCTCGAAGCCCTCGGACATCGCCGAGCGGATCCGCTCCGCCGAGACCAGCGGCCGCAAGGCGATCCTGATGCGGGTCAAGAGCCAGAAGGGCGTCACGCGCTTCGTGGCGGTGGCCCTGAACAAGGCCGGCTGAGCGCATCCTCCCCACAGCGGGAGCCGGTCCGCCGGCTCCCGCCCCTTGCCTCTTCCTCCCCCGACTCGCGCCGGCTCCCGCGAGCCGGCTTTTTTCGTGACACGAGGGCTCCGGCGGCGGCCCGAAACCACGAAGGCGGGGTGACGTGGGCGGTCCGAAGGGCCATGGTGCGCGCGCGAAACGTCCTCCCGAGCCCGAGCCTTCAGACCATGAGCCTCATCGCCGATCGGAACGATGCCGATCTCGCGGTCCTGCACCGCCAAGCCCGCGACGCCTACGAGTCCTTCAAGGCCCGCGGCCTCAAGCTCGACATGACCCGCGGCAAGCCCTCGCCCGAGCAGCTCGACCTGGCCGCCGGCATGCTGGGCCTGCAGGGGAATGCCGATTACGTCACCCAGGCGGGTGAGGATGCGCGCAATTACGGTGGCCAACAGGGCATCGCCGAGGCGCGGACCCTGCTCGCGCATCTGGTGGACGCCCCCGCCGACCAGATCGTGATCGGCGACAATTCGAGCCTGGCGCTGATGCACGACACCATCGTGTGGGCGCTGCTGAAGGGCGTGCCCGGCTCGGAGCGGCCGTGGTCGCGCGAGGCCGACATCGCCTTCCTGTGTCCGGTGCCGGGCTACGACCGCCACTTCGCCCTGTGCGAGGCCTACGGCATCCGGATGATCCCGGTGCCGATGACCGGGCACGGCCCCGACATGGACGTGGTCGAGGCCGAGGCCGCCGACCCGGCGGTGAAGGGCATCTGGTGCGTGCCGAAATATGCGAACCCGTCCGGCGAGACCTATTCGGACGAGACCGTGCGGCGGCTGGCCGCGATGAAGACCGGCGCCCCCGATTTCCGGCTGTTCTGGGACAATGCCTATGCGGTCCACCACCTGACGCCGGAGCCCGTGGCGCTGCCCGACATCCTGGCGCTGACCGCCGAGGCCGGCCATCCCGACCGAGCCTTCATCTTCGCCTCGACCTCGAAGATCACCTTGGCGGGGGCCGGGCTCGCGGTCTTCGCGGGCTCGCCCGAGAACGTGCGCTGGTACCTGGCCCGCGCCAGCAAGCGCACCATCGGCCCGGACAAGCTGAACCAGCTGCGCCACGTCCGCTTCCTGCGCGACGGCGCGGGTCTGGCCGCCCATATGGACGCGCACCGCGCGCTCCTGGCCCCGAAATTCGCCGCCGTGGAGGCCGCCCTCGACCGGACCCTCGCGGGCACCGGGGCCGCGCGCTGGACCCGGCCGCAGGGCGGCTACTTCATCACCGTCGAGGCCCGCCCCGGCACCGCCACCGAGGTGGTGCGCCTCGCCCGCGAGGCCGGCATCGCCCTGACCCCGGCCGGCGCGACCTCGCCCCACGGGCGCGATCCGCAGGACAGCGTGCTGCGCCTCGCCCCCTCCTATCCGCGCCTGGACGAGGTGACCTCGGCGGCCGAGGGGATCGCGGCGTGCATCTTGCTTGCCGCCGTGGAGGCGGAGATGCGCGTGCGCGCGAACACGGATTCCTGACGCGCGCCGTCGCATTCCGGAAACATCGCGCACCGATGGTGGGCGGCGAATCGGGAGGCGGGTATGGCGGCATCATCCATGCGGCGGCCGGGCGGAATCGCCCTGTTGGCAACGCTTGCCCTGGCCGGGGCGGCCCCCGCCCAGGCCCGGTCCGACTGGCCGTCGGGCACCTATGTCTTCGCCGATCTCTGCACGGCGGCGGAGAACGGGGTGCGGATGGGCCAGCGCATCACCCTGCGGCGCTCGCCGCTCGGCGACGCCCTCGTCTACGAGGCCGCCTCGCTGCCGGACCCGATCCGGACCGGGGACGTCGCCCTCGATCCGGTGACGAAGGCCCTGGATTTCCGACTCGACACGGAGGGGGGCGAGATGCGCTTCCACGGCACCATGGCGGTGGACGGGCTCACCGGCACCGTCTCGGACGAGGCCGGCACCCGTCCGGTCCACCTGCCGCGCATCCTGCGCCCGCATGCCCACGACATCTGCCCGGGCGAGACCACCGGCTCCATCGGCCCGGCCCGCTGAGGCCGTGGGCCGGGGGGCGGCGTCGCGGTAGGACGCCCCGATATCCGGTCTCCCGTCGATCACCTTGGTCGTGACAGGCTCCCACGCCCGTTTGGGAGGGGCTGGGGTGAGGGGCGCGCCCCGTCCGGATCGGCCCTGCACCTCACCCTGTCCGTCTCCTTCCGGGAGAGGGACCCGCGCCTGCCGCGAACCGGATGGATGAAGCGGAGACGGTATGTCATCCTTGGCCATGACATCCTCGGCTATGACACGTCTCGCTGGCATCGGGACCCTCGCCGGCCTGCTCGTCCTCGGCGGCCCGGCCCGGGCGGCCGAGGCCTGCGACGCCCTCGCCGCGCGGGTGATTCGCGCCACCGGCGCGTCGCTCGCCGGACGGGCCGGCCCCGGGGCCGTGTTCCGGGCCGCCGATGCCGAGCGCATGAGCCTCGATTGCCGTGCGCCGCGCCGCATGGTGTTCGGCTCCCTGGCGCGCGAACCGGACCGGACCTTCTTCACGCTGATCGGGCAGGCGGCCCAGGCGCTCACCGGCGCCCGGGCCGATGCGGTCGCGGTGCTGGCGCTCGACCTCCACCAGGATTCGCTGCTCGCGGACGCCCCGCGCCGGGGCACCGCCGGACGCGCCGCGCTGCGCTGCGAGACCGGGCCGCGCAACGACAGCCTGGCCGGCAACCTCACCGTCTGCGTGCTGGAGCATCGGCCCGAAAGGCTGATGCGGATGCCGAAACCGAACGATCCGCCGGTCCTGCGCCGCCGCGCCGGCCTTTTCGCGCGCGGCGCGGCGGGTTAGACCGCCGCCATGTCCGACCATGCCTCCTCCGCCCCGGGTCCCGTCGTCACGGCCGGCCCCGTCGCCTTCGCCAACCATCTGCCGTTCGCGCTCATCGCCGGCCCGTGCCAGCTCGAGAGCCGGGACCACGCCATCGAGATCGCCGACGCGCTGAAGGCCATGACCGACGCGCTCGGGATCGGCCTCGTCTTCAAGGCGTCCTTCGACAAGGCGAACCGCACGTCGGGCTCCACGGCGCGCGGCCTCGGCCTCGCCGGCGCGCTGCCGATCTTCGGCGAAATCAAGCAGCGTTTCGGCCTGCCGGTGATCACCGACGTGCACGAGGCGGGGCAATGCGCCATCGCCGCCGAGGTGATCGACATCCTGCAGATCCCCGCCTTCCTGTGCCGGCAGACCGATCTGCTCCTCGCCGCCGCCGCCACCGGCCGGGTGGTGAACGTCAAGAAGGGGCAGTTCCTCGCCCCGTGGGACATGGCGCACGTGGCCGCCAAGATCACCCAGGCCGGCAACCCCAACGTGATGGTGACCGAGCGCGGCGCCTCGTTCGGCTACAACACCCTGGTCTCCGACATGCGCAGCCTGCCGATCATGGCGCGGGTCACCCACGGGGCGCCGGTGGTGTTCGATGCCACCCATTCGGTGCAGCAGCCGGGCGGGCAGGGCGCCACGTCCGGCGGCCAGCGCGAATTCGTGGCGGTGCTGGCCCGGGCCGCCGTGGCGGTGGGGGTGGCCGGCCTGTTCATCGAGACGCATCCCGACCCCGACCACGCCCCCTCCGACGGGCCGAACATGGTCCCGCTGAAGGCGATGCCGGCGCTTCTGGCCGAACTTCAGGCTTTCGACCGGCTCGCCAAGGCCCGCAACTGACGAACGATCAAACCTCCCAAATCAAACCCCCAAGATGTCGCCGCGCGACAGTGCGGAACCTCGGCCATGGAACGGCTCGTCCACGGTTGCGTTACTCTCCCAACGACGCAACCTCTTGAGGAGCCCCATGCGTAAGCTCGCAATGATCACGGCCGTGACCCTGTCCATCGGCGCCCTGGCCGCCGGTACGGCCGCCGAAGCCCGTCCCGGCCATGGCTACGGTCGTGGCGGCTATGGTCACCATGGCGGCTATGGCCATGGCGGCTACGCTTATCGCGGCGGCGGACGCCGCGGCATCGGAACCGGCGCGGCCGTCGGTCTCGGGATCGCGGGTCTCGCGGCCGGCGCCATCGCGGCCGGTGCCGCTCGCGACGCCTATTACCGCGACGGTTATGCCCGTCCGGCTTACGGCGCTCCGGCCTACGGCTATGGCGCCCCGGCCTACGGCTACGGTTACTGAACGATCCATCGACGGTGGAGAGGGAGCAGTCGGCGCGAGCCGGCTGCTCCCTTTTGCATGCCTGGAACCCCATACCCGCGCCAGGCGCGTTGCGACACCACGCCACATCGTTGTAGAGCACGGCCACCACAACCGACTGGTGGGCCGTCGACCATGCCGATCCTCATCGCCCTCGCGGGTGCGCTCGCGACGGGCCTGATCACCTGGATCCGATACGGCGATGCCCTGGCGCATCTCGACCACGCCCTGAGCGACTGGCGCAAGGGGCGACGGCGGAGAGCCGGCGACCGTCAGCTCCGGACGGCCCCGCTGAATGCCCTGCGGGATCCAGCCGACGCGGCCGGTGTGCTGATGTGGCTGGTCGCCCGCCAGCGCGGCCTTCCGACGCCGGAGCAGGAGGCCGAGATCCTGGCCCAGATGCGCGACGTGACGGAGTCGGCGGAGGACGACCTCATGATCCGGATGGCGGTGATCCGCCACGCCGCCGATCGCGCGCCGGACGCGTCCGTGGCCATCGCCTCCCTCGCCCCCCTCCTGCGCGACCGGCTCACCCGAACCGAGCGGGGCGACCTCCTGCGGATGCTCCAGGCGGTGGCGCAGGTGCATGGGGGACCGACGGAAGCGCAGGAGCGCGTCGTCGCGGAGGTCCGACGCGCGATCCAGGGGGACTGGTGAGATCCCCGAGCATCGTCCCGAAAGGTGGGTGCCGGCTTTCGGGAAAAGATGATGCGAGATCAACAACCGAGAGCATCGTCCCGGCTCCGATTTCCAGGACGCCGCGTCAGCGGCCCCGATAGGGGGCAATGCCCTGGTCGGGCAGCCAAAGCGTCCTCGGGGGCTCGCCCGTCTGCCAGAACACGTCGATGGGGATTCCGCCGCGGGCGTTCCAGTACCCGCCGATCCGCAGGTAGCGGGGCGCGAGCAGCGTAGCGAGGGTGAGGCCGATGCCCACGGTGCAATCCTCGTGGAACGCCCCGTGGTTGCGGAAGGCGCCGAGATAGAGCTTGAGCGACTTCGATTCCACCAGCCACCGGTCCGGCACGTAATCGATCATCAGGATGCCGAAATCCGGCTGGCCGGTGACCGGGCAGATCGAAGTGAATTCCGGCGCGGTGAAGCGGGCAAGGTAATCGGTGCCCGGATGCGGATTGGGCACGCGATCGAGGCGCGCCTCGTCCGGGGAGGTCGGCAGCGGGGTCGCCTGTCCGAGCTGAAGGGTGTCCTGAGTCATCGAATCGTCCTGTGACGAGGCATGCGCCGGCTTGAAAACCCGAATGCGCGCTGAAGAGTGGCCGACGCCGGGCGTGCGTGCCATATGAGGCTCATGAGCGACGATAGCACTGCCACATACCCCTACACCCTGGAAATCCAGCCGCCCAAGGCGCCGGGTAGTCCCTATCAGTGGGCGATCCGCCGGAAGGGCAAGCTGATCCAGCGGTCCGACCGCAACCATCCGACCGAGGCGAAGGCCCGTGAGAACGGGCTCGCCCAGATCGAGCTGCTGCTGTCGGGAGCGGGCGACCGCTGAGCCCTGGCGCCTCCGGCCCGTCCCGGAGGCGCCGCCCCCCATTAAATTCCGCGTTCCGGGCCGGTGCGGGCGCTTGCCGGATGCGACCGGTTGGCGGATAAGCCTCGGCGGGATCATCCCATTCCGCAGGAGGCCATCGGGATTCCGCGCGGGATGGACCGGACCGCTCGCACGAGACGGGTCCGACACGCCGCAACGTCCAGAAGGCCCCTGCATGACCGCGATCACCAACATCGCCGCCCGCGAGATCCTCGACAGCCGGGGCAACCCGACCATCGAGGTCGACGTCCTCCTCGAGGACGGCTCCTTCGGCCGCGCGGCCGTCCCGTCGGGGGCCTCCACCGGCGCCCACGAGGCGGTGGAGCTGCGCGACGGCGACAAGGGCCGCTTCGGCGGCAAGGGCGTGCGCAAGGCGGTCAACGCCGTGCAGACCGACATCCTCGACGCCATCGGCGGCATGGATGCCGAGGACCAGATCGCCGTCGACGAGGCGATGATCGAACTCGACGGCACCCCGAACAAGGCCCGGCTGGGCGCGAACGCCATCCTCGGCGTGTCGCTGGCGGTGGCCAAGGCCGCGGCCGAGACCGCCGGCCTGCCGCTCTACCGCTATATCGGCGGCACGCAGGGCCGGGTCCTGCCGGTGCCGATGATGAACATCATCAATGGCGGGGCGCATGCCGACAACCCGATCGACTTCCAGGAATTCATGATCATGCCGGTGGGCGCGTCCTCGCTCGCCGAGGCCGTGCGCATGGGCGCCGAGGTGTTCCACACCCTCAAGGGCGCGCTCAAGAAGGCCGGCCACAACACCAACGTGGGCGACGAGGGCGGTTTCGCCCCGAACCTGCCCTCCGCCGAGGCCGCCCTCGACTTCGTGATGCAGTCGATCCAGGCCGCCGGCTTCAAGCCCGGCACCGACATGGTGCTTGCCCTGGATTGCGCCGCCACCGAGTTCTTCAAGGACGGTGCCTACCGGTACGAGGGCGAGGGCCAGACCCGGGACATCGAGACCCAGGTGAGCTACCGCGCCAAGCTGGTGGACGGCTACCCGATCCTCTCCATCGAGGACGGTATGGCGGAGGACGATTGGGCCGGCTGGAAGCTGCTGACCGAGCGCGTCGGCGATCGCTGC
>JAKONB010000522.1 GCA_022702195.1 Beijerinckiaceae bacterium
GCTGGATCGTCACCGAGAGCCTGACCGGGCTGGTCATCGGCTTCCTCGGGCGCATCTTCTTCGTGGTCCTGGAGACCGTGGCCAACGCCACCGCCACCATGGTGGGATTCGGAGGAATGCCGGGCGCCGTGGCCGAGGGCGTCGATCCGGTGCCGGCGGTGGAAGCGCTGATCATGATGGGCGCCACCGCGCTCCTGTTCGCCGCCGACCTGCATTGGGAGCTGTTTCGCGGCCTCATCGATTCCTACGCGCGCATTCCCCCCGGCGAGGGCATCGGCTCGCAGGCGGCGCTGGTGCGGATCGTCGATCAGGTGACGACGGCCTTCGTGCTCGGCCTGCGCATCACCGCCCCGTTCACGATCTACGCGGCGGCGGTGAACCTCGCGGCGGGCTTCACCAACAAGCTCGTGCCGCAGATCCCGGTCTATTTCATCGCCACGCCGTTCATCATGTTCGGCGGGCTGATGCTGCTCTACTACCTCTCGAATGAGTTCATGACGCAGTTCCTCGCGAGCTACGTCGACTACCTGCGCAAAGGCTGACCCATGCGGACCAGCCTTCGCCTGGCGCGGGCCGGGCGCCTGCTCAAGGTCCAGGAGCAGATGCGCGGGATGGCCGAGCGCGATCTGGCCGCCACGCAGCGGCGGGCGGCGCAGGTGGAGGTCGACCGCAAGCTCCTGCTCGACACCCTGGCCGGCGAGACCATGCAGGGGCTCTTCCTCGAAGCCGCCGCCCGCCGCCTGCGCGCCATGGCCTCGGAGGCCACCGAACTCGGGGCCACCGCCGCGCGCCAGGCGCAGGTGGTGCGCGAGCGCGGCCTCGGCGAGAAGCGGGCCGAGCGCCAGGTCGACGCTCTCGCCCGCACCCGTGACCGGGAGCGCGAGCAGCACGCGCTCCTGGAACAGCTCGACGCCATGGCGGCGCGTGGGTTTGCGGGCGATGGCCGCATCAATTCGGACGATTGAGCAACTCGTAGCTGAACGTGCCGGTGACATTCACCAGATCTGCCGTGCTGCTCCGTGACTGGACGTTGCTCATCACGCGGACCGACTGTAGCCGGCAATCCTGCTTGAAGGCCTCCTGAAGGAGGGCACATTCCTGAGCGGCGGCCTGGAAGAGCGCCTTCTTCAGCGCTTCACTCTGCCGGACCTGATCCTCGGGCGTGCTTCCGGGAGCCAGCGACGCCTGAATGCTCAGGGAACTCTCAACCCGCACGGGGCCTGCGCGCACCGGATTCGGATCGGCGAGGACAGGCTGGGCGATCGCGCACAGGGCGGCGCAGAAGGGGCCAAACCACGGCGACTTCATTGTCTTGCTTCCTTCCCGGCGCCCCTCTCGAGCGGACGCCGATTCCCATATCGAACGGTCATATCAATTGGGAAGATCACCGTGATGCGACCTGGGCGTGCAGGGTTTTTTGATCGGTCACGGTGAAAGCGCGTCACGATGCCCGCGGTCCTCGCGTCGGCTCAAGCTTCCCGCAAGCCACGACCGATAGGGCTGCTCACCGACCCGTACACCCTCCTCCCGCCGCGGTGGCCATGAGCATCTCCCCTCCCACCGACATCGTTCTGGACGTCGCCCGCGCCGCCGAGCCGGGCCGCGTGCAGGAGGCCGCCGCCAAGCTGTCGGCTCCGGGCGCGGTGGATCCCGCCGCCTTCGGCGACGCCTACCGGATGGCCGGCCAGTCGAGCCACATGCCGATGGATGCGCGCGGCGCGCTCACCGCCCTCCAGACCGACAACGCGGTCTCGGGCGCGGGCAAGGCCGGCGACCCCTACAAGCAGTTCGAGGCGTTCGTGCTCCGCCAGTTCGTGGAGACGATGATGCCCTCCAAGGCCAATGCGGTGTTCGGCAAGGGCAATGCCGGCGGCATCTGGAAGTCGATGCTCGCCGATCAGGTGGGCACGCAGATCGCCAAGGCCGGCGGCCTCGGCATCGCCAGGATGCTGGAAACCGCCCGTCCGCTGAACAAGCCGGCCGAAGCGGTGGCGGCGCCCAAGGCCCCCGCGGACGTCTGACCGTCCACCGACATCCGATCGACCTCACGGCATCGCAGGTTCCCATGCTGATCGCATCCCTCAAGCGCCTCGAAGCCACCGTCGCGGCGGAGACGGAGGCCCTCGTCGCCCATCGCCCCATCGACCAGGAGGCGGTCAACCGCCGCAAGAGCCAGAGCCTGCTCGAACTCACCCGCCTGACCCGCGGCCTCGACCCGGACCAGCTCGATCCCGAGATGGCCGAGCAGCTCGTCAGCCTGCGCGACACCCTGGAGCGCAATCAGAGCGTCGTGGCGTTGCACCTGCGCGCGGTGGAGGAGATTTCCGGGATCATCTCGGAATCGATCCGGAACGCCGAATCCGATGGCACCTATTCCGCCCCGCTCGGGCGCTGAGGACCGGCCGCCATGATGCGCATCCTCGTCAGCGGCCTGTGGATCTGCGCCATCACGATCCTGTCCTGTTACGGCGCGGTGACCTGGGGGGCGGGCTTGTTCGCCAAGAAGGAGGAGCCCTACCTCGAAGGGTTGCAGTACCAGAAGCTGGCGCCCATCAACATTCCGATGGTGGCGGACGGCAAGGTCCAGGGCTACATCATCGCCGTGCTGGTCTTCACCGCCGACGCGCGGCTGATGCACACGCTTCCGGTGCCGCCCAATTCGTTCGTGGTCGACGAGGCGTTCCGACAGATCTACGCCGATCCTCAGATCGATTTTAAGCGGCTGGCGAAATACAACGTCACGCACCGGTTGGGCGAGATCCGCGCCAAGGTCAACGAGCGCCTCGGCGCCGAGGTGGTCAAGGACGTCCTCGTCGAGGAGTTCAATTTCGTCGCCAAGCGCGAAGTCCGCTCCTGATCCCCACCTGGGGCCTGGATGATCGTCTTCAGGCTGAGTCCGGATCGTGCCCGGCGATGAGGCGTCCCAGCGCGTCGCTGGCCAGGAGGCCGGCGAGGCGTCGCTCGGCCTGCGCGTCCGAGGCGAGCAGCATGCCGCCGCAGACCCGCCCGGTTCCGGCCAGCGCGTAGCGCAGGACGGTGGTGGGCTGAAGCGCACCGGCATGGCGCGACACGAAGCCCCGCATCGCCCCGGGATGCTCGCTGCACCCGTTCGAGAGGGTCAGGCCCGCCATCCGCCCCTGCATCGCCACCTGGGACAAGGCGAGGCGAGCGCGGCCCGCCTGCGCCATCGCCCGGCGGGGGCCGCCCAGAGCCACGAGGATCTCGGGCGAGAAATGCAGCAGGCCCTCGAAGGCCACCGCACCCGCCGGGACCGCGAAGCGATCGAGCACCGCCAGGCCGGAGAGGTCGTCGAGGAGGACGAGGATACGGGCATGATCGTAATCCGGCCCGTGGATGCCGGTGCCGATCACATGGGCGGTGGCGCGTTCCAGAGTCGTGGTGCCGGCGTACCAGGCGGGGCCGGCCATCGGCTCCCGGCGGTCCGGAATCGCCACGTTGTGGGCGAAGGCCGAGAGGAGGTGCCGCCGCGCCGCGCCCGCCTCGCGCTGGCCGGAGCCGCCCGCCTCGACGATCCAGCGCACGCCCTCGCTGGCATAGACGAAGGAGGTGATGTCGCCGTGGCCGGTGCCATCCCCCGCGAAGGTGCAGGCGAAATGCCCCCAGCCACGCCCCATGGCCGCATTGCGCGCCGTCAGGGTGCCGCCCGCCGGGTCGACCCGTGGCGGTTCCGCCGCAGCGACGGGACGGCCGCGCAGGTCGCGGCGCTCGGCGATCAGCGCGCGTCCCGACCCCGCCATCAGCCGGCCGATCCAGGCGGCCGGATCGATGCCGTGCGGCGTGTCGCCGAAGGGCGGCAGCCGGCCGGCCGGATCGAGCAGGGCCGCCAGCGCCGGGAGCGCCGCGTTGGCCCGCTCCGCCAGGACCGGGCCGAGGGCATCCCCGGCGTGGATCGTGCCGAAGGCGCGCAGAAAGGTCAGGATGTCGAGACGCTGGTGCAGCGACGGCTCGGCGTAGCGCCCGCTCGCGTCGAGGACCGGGTCGAGGCCCTCCGCGATGGCTTTCCGCGCCAGCCCGAGCCAATGGGCCGAGAGCGGCAGGCGCGGCAGCGCGCTCGCCACGGCCATCAGGACGGAAGCGGCCTGGAGATGGTGGATCGTGCCGCCGAACGTGTTCTGGCCGACGATCTCGGCCAGGGCGAAGCCGTGCCGGACGGTCTCCCCCGTCAGGGTCAGGGAGGCGCTCCCGCCGGGCCGGCCCGCCCGCGCCAGCAGGCGCAGGAACACCTCCGTCCGGGCGGCGAGGGCCATCGGGTGCAGGGCGAGGCCGTCGGCCGGCGCGCCCCAGGGATTCGCCCGCGACCAGGAGAGGGCCAGGGCCAGCGCCGCCGCGCCGCCGCCGGGGGCCTCCGCGAGGGAGGGCAGCCAGGCCAGCGACTGGTAGTCGAGCCGCCAGGCCACCGAGCGGAACGGGTCCTCCGTCCAGTCGGGCGTCTCCGGCAGGCTCCAGGCGGGGTGGCCCGCCAGGCGCAGGGTCCGGTCGAGCCCGGCCGGCGGCGGGGCGCGGTCGCCGCGCTGGAGCGCGCGGACATGGGCCAGCAGGGCGGGGGCCTCCTCGATATCCGCGATGGCCGGGCACCAGATCTCGATGGCCCCGATGGGAAGCGACAGGCGCTCGGCGAGGCGGGCGAGGAAATCCGCGCCGGTGAGGACGTCGTCCCCGCATAGGCTCTGGAGCCGCATCCGGTCTTCGAGGGCGATCTCGGGGGGCGTGAGCAGCTCCACCCCGTTCTGGTCCCCGGCCGCCTCGGCGTCCCAGGTGGCGAAGCCGACCTCCACCCGCGCCGCGCGGAACGGCGGCTGGAGCGCCAGGGTGAAGCGCCGCGTCTGCTGGTGGGCGGCCAGATCGACCAGGGCGCCGAGGGTCGGCATCGCGATCGTGCCCTGATAGGGGGGCGGCAACACCACCCCCTCCGCGTCGCGGTAGACCACCCGGGCCAGGGCCGCATGGGGGCCGGGGACGCGGGCATAGAGCTGCCCGCGCAGGACGAGGCCGCAGCCCGGCACCAGGGCGTGGCCGATCCAGTCCGGCTCGGGGCCGAGGATGTGCCGGGGGCGCAGGTCGGCCTTGGGCGCCGGCCCGCCCTGGCGCAGCTCGGCGGCGGCCACGGAGACGTCGCGGGTGTTGCGCCACGAGCGGATCGTCACGGTCACCCCGACCGCGGGCGCCGGGAGCAGGAAGGCGACGCGCACGAGGCCGGTGCGGACGCCCTGCGCGTCGGCGGGCAAGTAGGCGGGGCCGGCGATCCAGGCCCCGTGCGGATCGAGCAGGGTCCGTTCGAGGCCCGGCACATGGTCGAAATCCAGGCTCGACCCGTCGGGGGACAGGAAGTCGATGCCCACCAGGGCGAAGTCGAGGGCGTTCACCGCGCCCTCATCCGCATCCCAGGCGATGCGGAAGCCGAACGCGCACCAGGTGTCGGGCTCGAGATCGCCGAAGGGCAGCACCACCCGCGACCAACGGTTCTTCGGCCCGACGACGTGTTCGTCGTCGCCCGGCCCCACGCCCGCCCCCCCGGCATAGCGGGCGGGGGCCGGCAATCGGATCGCCGCCCCGGTCCTGGTGAGGAGGCCGTCGGTCACGGGAGCCGACCGGAAGCGCTCGGCATCGACGGGGCAAGGGAGAGGGACAGCATCAACGGCTCGGCGAGGCGGATCGGAACGTACAGCCGGACCGGGCCGGGAGGCCAACGGCACTGAGCGCAGGTCGTGCCGCTGTCAAGGTTCAGATATCCCGCCACGCCCCCCAGGACACGCGCCCCAGGACAGGAGCACCGCCCCCTCCGATCGCGTCAGCTTCAGACAAGATACTGTCCCTAAGGCTGCATCACGACAGGATCGGGACCGGAGCCAGCTGTGACAGGCGTCTATCTTTTCGACCTCGCCTCGCAGCAGGCCCGTTATCTCGGGGTGCGGCAGGCGACCATCGCCAGCAACGTCGCGAACGCGAACACGCCCGATTACAAGGCGCGCGACGTGGTGCCGTTCTCCCAGGTCATGGCCGGCGTCGGCGCCGATGTCGGTCTGGCCATGACGTCGAGCGCCCACGCCACCGCCGGTGAGGCCCTCATCCCGACGAAGCCGGTGAATGGGCGGGATGCCTGGGATGCCCTGATCACGACGAGCTCGGTCAGCCTGGAGCAGGAGATGCTGAAGGCCGGCGAGGTCGCCCGCGATCACACTCTCAACATGGGCATCACCAAGGCGTTCGACCGGATGCTCAAGGCCGCGGTGAGGGGGAGCTGATGATCGATCCGCTCGCCGCATCGACCCGGCTGGCCAGCGCCGGCATGGAGGCGCAATCCCTGCGCCTGCGCATCGCCGCCGAGAACGTCGCCAACGCCCAGTCGGTGGGCGATACGCCCGGCGCCGACCCCTATACCCGCAAGACCGTGAGCTTCCGCGCGGCCATGGATCGGGCCGCCGGCGCCCAGACCGTGGCCCTGCGCGGCATCGGCACCGACGACGCGCCGTTCCGGATCGAGCGCGATCCCGGCAACCCGGCCGCGGATGCCCAGGGCAACGTCAAGATGCCCAACGTCAACGCGCTGATCGAGATGGCCGACATCCGCGAGGCCAACCGCTCCTACGAAGCCAACGTCCAGGTGATCAAGCAGGCCCGCGCCATGATCACCAGCGTCATCGACCTCCTGAGAAACTGAGACCGCCCGGATGATCGACGCCATCGCTTCGCTCTCGGCCTTCGACAAGGCCGCCTCGCTGTTCCGGACGGAGGGGGCCGCCCCCGTTCAGCGCGCGAGCCTGCCCGCCGCCGCGCCCCAGGCGGTCCCGGGCGCCGATTTCGGCGACCTCATGGCCCAGCTCGCCTCCGGTCTGCGCACGTCGCTGAGCACCGGCGAGGCCGTCGCCATCTCGGGCATTCAGGGCAAGGCCTCGACGCAGCAGGTGGTCGAGGCGGTGATGCAGGCCGAGCAGAGCCTGCAGACCGCCATCGCGGTGCGCGACAAGGTGGTCGCCGCCTATCTCGAACTCAGCCGCATGGCGATCTAAGGAACGCACGTCGTGAGAGCACTCGCCATCGCCGCCACGGGCATGAACGCCCAGCAGATGAACCTCGAGGTCATCGCCAACAACATCGCCAACCTGAACACCACCGGGTTCAAGGGCGCGCGGGCCGAGTTCACCGACCTGCTCTATCAGGCCGAGCGCCAGCAGGGCGCCCCGAACCAGGCCGGCCAGGAGCCGGTGCCCGAGGGGG
>JAKONB010000528.1 GCA_022702195.1 Beijerinckiaceae bacterium
CGTAGCGGAACAGCGCCCGCGGCACCGGCTCGAGGCGGGCGTCGCAGAGGCTGTCGGGCTTCTCGCACCGGGCACGGATCGTGTCGGCGACGCCCCCCGGCGCTCGTCCGGTGAGGCGGCCCGAGACCGTCACCACCACGTCGGGGGCGTGGCGGACATGGAAGCCCTGGGCGAGCAAAGCCGCGATGAAGGCTCCGTCCTCCCCAAGGGGGATCGCCGGCATGCCGCCGACCTTGCGGTAGACCGAGAGGCGCACGGCGAGGGTGGCGCCGATGGTGGTCCGGTGGCACGGCCAGGGATCGAAGGGATCCGGATCGATGCGCGCCTCCGTCTCCGTGAGCAGGGCGGAATACGCGTCCTCGAGCCGTCCCCTCGCATGAAGAGAGGGCGGCAGCAGGGCGGCCTCGTCGGGATCGAGTTCGATCCGCCCGGCGACCGCATCGGCCCCGGCCTGCAGGGCGGCGAGGTTGCGGGCCACCCAATCGGGCGGAACCCGGCTGTCGGCATCCGTCGAGAGCAAAGTGCCGCTCTTGCCCGCCTCCTCGCCGATCCAGGCGGCGGCGGCATCCATCGCCTCCCGGCGCGCCCAGCCCGCATGCGCGCCCTCGTAGGTCACTACGATGACGCGCAACGGGATCGACAGGGTCGGACGGAGTTCCTCGACGAGCCGATCGGTGCCATCCGTGCAATTGTTCAGGAACAGCACCGCCCCCAGGCTGCCGGAGGGCACACCCACCTGCGCGTCGATGGCCCGCAGACAGGCGACGATGCGCTCGGCCTCGTTCCGGATCGGGATGGCGATGACAGTGTCGGGGCGGCTGGTGGAGGCTTCGATCGAATCGGAGAGGAAGGCGGGCGACACGTGCGACTCCGGTGGGCCGGCCCGGACAGGCAGGCGGAGGCGCCTGCCTTACGCGCGACAAACTGAACGTACGCTGTCCCGCACCGCGATCCCATCACCCGGAAACGTCCCTCGCTTCCTCCGGCCTCGGCGGTGGCGGCTCAGCGATCGTTCTCGGTGTTGAGCGCACCCAGGCGCGTGCCCTCGTCGGCGCCTCGCCCGCCGAGGCGCACGCCATCCGAAGCGCCGTCGGTGAAGATGACGCCCGCCGCCATCAGCGCGCTGCGCAAGGCCTCGATCTGGCCGGAGGCCGGATCACGACCGCCCGATTCGAAATCGCGCACGAACGCCTCGCCGAGACCGACCTTGCCGGCGAGGTCGGCCTGCGACCAGTCCAGCAGAGCGCGGGCTGCGCGCGACTGCGCCGGGCTCATGGTGTTGGGACCCCGGTCGCCCTGGCCACTCTCGTCCGATCCTGCCAACGTCGTCTCTCCCGAAAGACCAATCCCCAGGACCGGACAACGGAAGGCTTGCGGGTTCGTTCAATCCCGATCCGAACGCGACCACGATTCTCGCGGGGGATGGCGCGAAATCACGTCTGCGACACCCTTGACCATATTTGTGCTGGAATCTTATCCGATGGGCCGCATGGCGGACCTCTCCATATCGGTCCAGCACCCGACACGGTGCGGCCGGGGGAGCCCGATATGTTTATGATCGACGCGTCGCACGATGCGCGAAGAGGGGGCCAGACGATGAGAGCGATCCTGATCGCCGCAATGGCCGGTGCCATCGCGGCTACGGCCGTCACGACGGCGCAGTCCCAGGGCATGGGCGGCAACGTCACCGGCTTCGGCAAGGATGCGCGCGAGAAGCCCGAGAAGAAGCAGTACATCCCGGCCACCAAGCCGCAGGAAAAAATCTTCCCGCTCGACTCGACCTGGACCGCGGTGAGCCTCAACGGCAAGCCGTTCACCGGCAACGACCGCCCGAGCTTCATCATCGACAAGCAGTACCGCGCCCGTGGTTACGGCGGCTGCAACACCTTCGCCGCCACCGCCTTCCCGCTGCGGGAGCAGCACCTCGCGGTGGGGCCACTCGCCTTGACCAAGAAGCCTTGCGACAAGGGGCTCGGCGCCAGCGAGCAGGATTTCTTCATCGCCCTGCGCACCGCCGGCCAGTGGGACCTCGTCGGCTCGCAACTGGTGATCAAGAGCCAGAAGGGTGAGCTGAAGTTCGACCGGGCACTCTGAGGCCCGTCCGATCGTATCGCCCCCAGGAGAGCGGCGTTAAGGTCTCGTTAACTCCGATCCAGGGTCGATCCCGCGGATTCATTGCTCCTTCAATGCCCCCGGTGCCTTGTGGCCGCAGCAGCGAGCACGGGGCATGCGATGGGCACGAGGTTGATGGGCCGGGCGTTCGGCAACGCGTCCCTCGCATGGAACACGGGTAGACCCGGCCTCCGCTCCGAGCGCCCCGACGAGACCCGCTACGTGCGGCCTTCGAGTTTCCACGCCCCCGCCCTGCTCATCGCGACGGCCAGCTCCCTCGTCGCCACCCTGTTCGTGCTCGGGCTCGGGCTCCTGCGCGTCTGATCCTGAGTCGTCGCCGCATGACGCTCGGACCCGGTTCGCCCTCGGCGATGCGGCCGGGCCGGGATCTCCACACATTTCCGTCCGTTCCTTCCGGCGGCATCCTCTGTGAATGTCGCCCATCCAAGAACGATCTTCTCTATCGTGAGCCTTTGTCAGCAAAAGACTTCCCCGGATTCGGCGAGTCTTCGGCGAGAGAGAAGATCCGTCTTTGATTTCAGGACATTGGCGATTGCCTCGCTGATCTGGCCGCGATATCCCGACGCCATGCCGAGCGGGGTCGCCAGCGATGGGGCCTGTGCGATCGCGGCGAGCCACCACGTCCAGCACCAATGATCCAGGAGATTGCCATGGCCGAGACCGCCAGCCCCGCTTCGACCCGCACGCCCGGCCACGGTCACATCTTCGGTTCGATCACCGAGACCATCGGCA
>JAKONB010000534.1 GCA_022702195.1 Beijerinckiaceae bacterium
TCAAGGCCAAGCGCAACCGGGTCTCGACCCGGTCCGACTGGATGGGCATCGAGAAGGAGCGCGGCATCTCGGTGGTCACCTCGGTGATGACCTTCGAATACGGCGATTGCGTTTTCAACCTGCTCGACACGCCGGGCCACGAGGACTTCTCGGAGGATACCTATCGGACGCTCACCGCGGTCGATTCAGCCGTGATGGTGATCGACGCTGCCAAGGGCATCGAGGCGCGCACGCGCAAGCTGTTCGAGGTCTGCCGCCTGCGCGACATCCCGATCGTCACCTTCGTCAACAAGCTCGACCGCGAGGCCCGCGATCCGTTCGAGCTTCTCGACGAGATCGAGAAGGTGTTGGCCCTCGATGTCGCCCCGGTGACCTGGCCGATCGGACGCGGCCGGAGCTTTGCCGGCACCTACGACCTCGGCAACGGCCGGGTGCGCCGGCTCGACGCCGCGGACGATGCCGGTACCGTGCCGGTGTCGGGGATCGCAGATCCGCTGTTCGACCAGCTCCTCACCGAGGAGGGCGAGGTGGCGACCTGGCGGGAGGAGGCGGAACTCGCCGAGACCGGCCTGAAGCGGTTCGACATGGCGGCGTTCCGGGAAGGGCACCTGACGCCGGTGTTCTTCGGCTCCGCCCTGCGCAATTTCGGGGTGCGCGACCTCATCGACGGGCTCGCCCGCTTCGCGCCGCCGCCGCGCGGCCAGGATGCCGACAAGCGCCTCGTCGAGCCCACCGAGCCGAAGATGACCGGCTTCGTGTTCAAGATCCAGGCGAACATGGATCCGAACCACCGGGACCGCATCGCCTTCATGCGGGTCTGCTCGGGCCGGCTCAGCCGCGGCATGAAGGCCAAGCTGGTGCGCACCGGCAAGCCGATGTCACTCTCGGCGCCGCAATTCTTCTTCGCCCAGGACCGCGCCATCGCCGACGAGGCTTTTGCCGGCGACGTGGTCGGCATCCCCAACCACGGCACCCTGCGGATCGGCGACACGCTGACCGAGGGCGAGGAGATCGTATTCCGCGGGGTACCGAGCTTCGCCCCCGAGATCCTGCGGCGGATCAAGCTCACCGACGCCATGAAGGCCAAGAAGCTGCGCGAGGCCCTGCAGCAGATGGGCGAGGAGGGCGTGGTCCAAGTGTTCCGCCCGCATGACGGCAGCCAGGCGATCGTCGGCGTGGTCGGCGCGCTGCAGCTCGACGTGCTGAAGGAGCGTCTCCAGGCGGAGTATGGCCTGCCGATCGATTACGAGCCGACACGGTTCTCGATCTGCCGCTGGATCGAATCCGAGAAGGAGCCCGAACTCGACAAGTTCGTCGGCAGCCACGGCTCGGCCATGGCGAGCGACCTCGACGGAGCCCCGGTCTTCATGGCGACCACGGCGTTCTCGCTGCGCTACGAGGAGGAGCGCGCCCCCGAGATCCGCTTCAGCGACATCAAGGACTACCAGAAGCGGGCCGCCTGACCGCAGGGCGTCCGCCCCGCGGAAGCGGAGCCGGATCGGTCAGGCCCGTGCGGCACTCCGGCAGGGACCCCATCCGCTTTCCCCGAAGGGACCGGGCGGATCGGGTCCACCGGGCGCCTCAGAATTTTCCCAGCATCGGGAAGTCGATGTCCAGGGCGGATTCCGTCGCGAGCGGCGCTTCGCGCTTGCGCGGCTTGCGGTTGATCACCTGCTTGAGCTTCGCCTTCAGGACCGACATCTCGAACGGCTTCAGGATGAAGGCGTCGGCCCCGGCTTGGTGGGCGTGATTGATGTCCTCGAAATCGAAGGACACCTCCGTCAGGATGAAGGGGGTGTTCATCAGCGTGTCGTCGGCGCGGATCTCCCGCAGGAACGCGAGTCCGTCCATGGGCTCCATGTCGAGATCGCTGATGACCAGGGCATATTTGCGCGTGCGCAGGCGTTCCAGGGCGGTGACCGCATCGGTCACGCCCTCGACATCCGGGAAGCCCAGACGATTCATCAGCAGGATGATCAGCTTCAGGAGTTTCTCCTGATCGTCGACGATCAAAATC
Organism: Beijerinckiaceae bacterium; assembly: GCA_022702195.1. Classification (GTDB taxonomy): domain Bacteria; phylum Pseudomonadota; class Alphaproteobacteria; order Rhizobiales; family Beijerinckiaceae; genus Methylobacterium. The sequence goes on from JAKONB010000534.1 coordinate 2,018, forward strand.
GGCGGGGTGTCGCTCATGATGGTTCAGGGACCTGAGATTGGGGTGACGACGCCCCATCAGAAGAGAGGGTGGCACGGACGCAGCCGGTTCGCGAGGGCCGCTAGACGAAGAGGTGGTCGATGCCCTGCTTGGTCAGGGTTTCTGCCTGGAGGGTCCTGGCGAGCGCCTGGATGGCGGTGGCCTTCGGTGTGCCGCGCAGGAACATCGGCATCAGATTGACCTTCTGGAACACCGCATCGTTGGCGCTGCTCCGGATTCCGGTCGCGAACGAATTGACGTATTCGCGCTTCACGATCTCGCGCCACTCGACGATCTGGACGTCGCGGTGGCGCGTATCGTTGCTGATTCGGCTGAACGTGTCGTTCACCGAACCGCGCTCGCCCTCGATGATCTGGGCCGCGAAATTCTGCTCCACCACGAGGAAGCTGGTGATGACGGAGAACTCGTTCTTCTTCTGAGCCTGTCGGGTGATCTCGCCGATCTGCTGCGCGCGCGTCGCCGCATCGGCCGAGAGGTTGAGCCGGGAGAAATAGATCAAATGGACGAGGGTCGATCGCTTGGCGCGCATGGATCCGAACCAGTTATGGCAATCCTTGCTCATATAGCCTCGTCCATAACATCGGGTAAATGCTGATTTGTGTCGGCCGGCCCCGGCAAAACCTGCCGGGTCGGGGTGGCAAAAATGCCGACCGGGGCGACCATTCAAAATTTAATCTTTGAATTTCAGTTGCTTAGCGATGGCACGCCGGTTGCTGAGCCGGTGGCGGAGCAGGCGCGACACGGCGCTGGCTCCGCGTACCGCCAAGCGAACAGGATTTTGGGCCATGGATGTCTTCACCGCGTTGCAGACGGCTGTGTCCGGCCTGAAGGCGCAGTCCTTCTCGCTCGAGAACATCTCGGGCAACATCGCCAACTCCCAGACCACCGGGTTCAAGCGCGTCGACACCAATTTCGTGGACCTCGTGGCCGAGCAGGAGACGCCCAACCGGCAGGTCGCCGGGACGGTGGCGGCCAATTCCCGCCTCACCACCACCATCCAGGGCGGCCTCGCCGCCACCGATGTGAGCACCAACATGGCGCTGAACGGGGGAGGCTTCTTCGCGGTCGCGAACAAGCTCGGCGACGCCAATGGCCAGAGCACCTTCGCGCCGTCCGAGCTGTACACGCGTCGGGGCGACTTCGCCCTCGACAAGGACGGGTACCTGGTGAATGGCGGCGGTGCCTACCTGAAGGGCAGCACCCTGGACCCGGTCACCGGCCAGGCCACCGGCGAGGGGCCGATCCAGATCTCGAACGCGCTGCTGCCCGCGCGCGCCACCACGACGATCAGCTACTCGGCGAACCTCCCGAAGACGCCCGCCACGACCAACACCAACGCGAACGTCCCCGGTTCGGAACTGCTCGGCAAGTTGGCGTCGGGCGCCGATCCGGCGATCCGGTCGGGCACCGGCACCGCCACGGTGTCGGCGGCCGATTCCCAGAGCTTCTTCAATGGCAGCATCGCCGGCCCGTCGCTCACCGCCTATACGGCCGCCGGCGGCCCGGTGGGCATTCAGACCCGGTGGGCCAAGGTCCAGAACGGAGACGCCACCGGGACCCCGGCCACCAACGACGTCTGGAATCTCTTCTACGCCAACCAGAGCACCGTCTCGGCAACGTCCTCGACCTGGACCAATGCCGGCACCGCCTTCCAGTTCAACAGCAGCGGCCAGCTGGTGTCGCCCGCCGCCAATGCGGTGACCATCCCGTCCCTGACGGTGGACGGGATCAACCTCGGCAACATCTCCATCAAGTACGGCGCCGGCGGGCTGACGGGCTATGCCGCCTCGGGTGGCCTGGTGAGCACCAACACCCAGACCCAGGACGGCTATTCGTCGGGCACGCTCAACAGCGTGAGCGTCACCAAGGACGGCAAGGTCACCGGCAGCTACAGCAACGGGAACACCGTGAGCCTCGCCAGCGTCAAGGTGGTCCAATTCGCCAACGCGGACGGACTCAAATCCGATTCGAGCGGCACCTACCAGCAGACCATCGATTCGGGCACGCCCCGGGTGGGACTGAACGGGACGACGGTGATCGGCGGCAACGTCGAGCAATCGAACAGCGACATTGCGAGCGAATTCGCAAAGATGATCGTAACCCAACAGGCATATTCCGCCAATACGAAGGTCGTGTCGACGGCGCAGGACATGATGACCTCCCTGATCAACATCATTCGGTGAATGCGGGCTCCTGAGCCGCGCCAGACCACGACCAGAGGAGCAAGAGGGTGACGATCAATGCCCTGAACACCGCCAATGCCGGCCTGAAGGTGACCCAGGCGGCCATCGGCGTCGTCTCGCAGAACATCGCGAATGTCGGCACCGTCGGCTATACCAAGCGCACGCTCACGTCGGTCTCCGACGGCGTCGGCAATTCCGGCGTGGCCACGGGGACGATCAACCGCGCCCTCGACGCCGCCTCCATCCGCCAGCTCCGGCTCGAAACCTCGGGCGCGGCCTATACCGGGACGATGTCCGCGGTCCGCACCCAGCTCGACAAGCTCTACGGCAGTCCCGGCTCGTCGACGGCCCTCGACGGGGTCTTCAACAGTTTCACGCTGTCGCTGCAGAACCTGGCGGCCGATTCCACCTCCTCGGCCGCGCGGTCCAGCGTCGTCTCGGCCGCCTCGAACCTCGCCTCCAAGATCGGAACCGTGGCGCAGGGCGTCCAGTCGCTCCGCACCGCCACGGAAGGCCAGCTCGCCAACGACACGGCGAAGGCCAACGGCTATCTGGCCGCGATCGCCACCCTGAACCCGCAGATCGCGGCGACCGGCGACGATGCCACCAAGGCCGCGCTCCTCGATCAGCGCGACCAGCAGGTGACCGGCCTCTCGGCCTATCTCGACCTCCAGACCGTGCCCCAGAACGACGGGACGATCTCGGTCATCACCACGTCGGGCCTGACCCTGGTGGACCGCACCAACGCGGCGACGCTGAGCTTCGACGCGCGCGGGGCGCTGACTCCGGACTCCGCCTATTCCACCGACCCGTCCAAGCGGGGCGTCGGCACCATCACCGCCACCATGCCGGGGGGGGCGAAGATCGATCTCATCGCCTCGAGCGCCATCCGGTCCGGCTCCCTGGCTGCCGGTGTCGAATTGCGGGATTCCGTCCTGCCACAGGCGCAGCGCCAGCTCGACGACCTCGCCGCGGGCCTGTCGCGCTCCCTCTCCGACCGGTCCGCCCAGGGCGTCGCCCCGGCCGACGGGACGAAGGGGGGATTCGACATCGACCTCACCGGTCTCAGCTCCGGCAACGCGATCACGCTCAATCTCAAGGATGCGGCGGGGGTTCAGCGCAACCTCATCCTGATGCCGTACGCCTCGACCAACCCACCGGCGATCAACCCGGCCGCCACCACCGACCCGACGGCGACGATCGTCCCGATCAAGCTCACCGGGTCGACGACGGGCCTGCGCGACGCGATCCAGCAGGCGCTGGGGGCGAACTTCACGGTGTCCACCCAGGCGAGCGTGGGAACCGGCGGCCTGCGCATCCTCTCGAACGGCACTTCGACGCTCCTCGGCATCGGCGCCAGCGTCACCCAGGCCACCACGACCACCGACCTCCAGAACGGTCAGGCGCAGGTGCCGCTGTTCATCGATGGCAGCGGCAAGGGCAAGCTCTATACCGGCTCGTTCGACACCGGCTCCCAGCTCACCGGCTTCGCTCAGCGGATCTCCGTCAATCCCGCCGTGGCCACGAACACCGCCAACCTGGTGAACGTCACCGCCACGACGCAACCGGCCGACGCGACGCGCCCGGCCTACCTGTACGACGCCCTCACCAGCGCCACCCGGACCTTCTCGGCTTCAAGCGGCATCGGCGGGATCAGCGCCCCCTACACGGCGAGCGTCCAGGATTTCACCCAGCGCATCATCGACGCCCAGGGGGCCGGAGCCGCCACCGCCCAGAATCTCGACGAAGGCCAGAGCATCGCCCTGGCCACGGCGCAGAGCCGGGTTTCGGCCACGTCCGGCGTCAGCATCGACGAGGAGATGTCGAAGCTGGTCCAGCTCCAGACCGCCTACAGCGCCAATGCGCGGGTCCTCACCGCCGCGCGCGACCTTCTCGACACCCTGCTGCGGATCTAGCGCGCCGGCCCCCCGCGAAAGGTCTTCAGCTTTTCCAAACCCTGATCCTTAACGATTGACCGCGCACGAAACACGGCCTCGCCCCTGGGCGTTTCATCCCCCGCTGTCGCGCATGCGTTCGCTCGTGCCTGCCCGCCGCAACCCGGCTCCGAGGTCCCGATGACGATTTCGTCCTTCAATGCCAGCACCTACGTGGCGGACCGCAACACCGCGAATCTGGTCAGCCTGAAGAGCAAGCTCGATACGCTGACGACGCAACTCGCGACGGGGCAGGCCGCCGGCACCTACGGGGGTCTGGGCTCGGCCCGCACCACCAGCCTCAGCGCCCACGCCGCCCTGAGTGCCCTGGACGGCTACGACAGCGCCATCACGGGCGCGACCACCCGCGTCTCCGTGGCGAGCGCGGCGGTGACGCAGGTCGGAACGCTCGGAGACAGCGTCAAGCGGGCGCTGATCGGCACCAATGCCTCGACCTTCAACACCACCTCGCAGGTGGCGGCCAACAACCTCGATGCCGCCCTCGACGCCCTCAATCAGTCCAGCGCGGGGCAATACATCTTCGGTGGCCGCGCCACCGGGTCGGCGCCGGTGGTCTCGGGCGACACGATCCTCAATGGCGACGCGAAGGCGGGGCTCGACGGGGTGAAGGCGCTGATCGCGGAGCGCAAGGCGGCGGATGGCGCCGTGAGCCCGGGAACCGGCACCCTGACCGTCGCCGCCACGAGCGCCGGCACGGTCACACTCTCGGAGGCCGCGAAGGCCGCCGACCGGGCCAATTTCGGATTCACGATCGGCGCCGTGTCGAGCTCCAATCCGAACGCCATCCAGAAGACTGAGATTGCGGCCGTCCCCGCGACGGTCACCCCGAGCTTCAGCAGCCCGCCCAAGGACGGCGATCTCGTCCGGGTGGCGATCAATCAGCCGGACGGCACGCAGACGCTCGTGGATTACACCGCGCGCACGACGCCGAAGGCCGGTGCGAACGAATTTGCGATCGGGGCGGGTGCGAGCGATGCCGCGGCCAACCTCAAGAATGCCCTCGGCAGCGCCACCCTCGCTTCGGCGCAGAGCGCAACCCCTCCCGGACTCTCCCTGACCTTCACGGGGGGCGCTCCCAAGAGCGTGTCGCTGGGTATCTCGGCGACGACGCCCCCGGCGGCGGGGGACACCGTGACGGTCACGCTCGGCTTGCGCGACGGTACCTCCACGACGCTCACGCTGACCGCGACGGCGACGGCGCCCTCCAGCGGGAGCACGACCCAGTTCCAGATCGGCGCGACGGCGCCCGACACCGCGAAAAATCTCCAGGACGCCCTCACGACGGCCCTGGGCGGCAGCGCGGCGACGACCCTCGCCGCCTCCTCGGCGGCGTTGGCGTCGCAGGACTTCTTCGCGGGATCCAAGTCGGTTGCCTTCGCCGCGCGCCGGGTCGATACCGCCAAAGGCGGCTTCGTGTCCGATCCGGGCGCCGCCGGCGCCAAGAAAACCGTGACCTGGTACACGGGGGACGACACCAACGCCGATCCGCGCGCCACCGCGACGGTGCAGGCCAGCGCGACCCGGACCCTCGACATCGGCGTCCAGGCCAACGAGGCGCCGCTCCGCAAGGTCCTGGCCGGCATGGCGATGGTGGCGGCCGAAACCTTCCCCGCCGCCGCCGCCACCGGGTCCAGCGACGCGAACCGCTTCACCGCCGTGGCGGACCGGGCCACCGCGCTGCTGGGCACCACCTCGGCCCCATCCGGCGTTGCCGGCCTGGCCAGCGATCTCGGGCTTGCCGCCAGCGACCTCGCGGAGGCGAAGACGCAGAACCGCACGACTCGGGCGGCCCTGCAGACATCGCTGGACGGCGTCGATACGGTCTCCGCCGAGACGGTGACGGCGCAACTCCTGCAGCTCCAGACCCAGTTGCAGGCGAGCTACCAGGTCACGTCGATGCTCTCGAAGCTCAGTCTGGTGAACTACCTCGGCTGAGCGGCCCGCCTTGGCGGGGCGTAGACCGCCGCCTGCATGTCGCCCGCAGAAAGCCCGTCGCGCCGTCCCGCTTGGAGGGAGAACGAGGGGGTTCCGAGACAGGCCTTCGCGGGGTCATTTTATCCAGCGATCCGACCGGCACATCAAAGGCGGGCGATCTCGCGTTCCAGCAGCGCATACAGGCTGTCGCTCGGCCCGGATTCGAGTTTCCTGCAAAAGTGGGCACCGGATGCCCGGATCGCCTCCGCATCGGACAGGGCGAGCGTTTTCGGGCGTCCGTGATGGCTTCCGGAAAAATCAATGTACCGAAAGTTGGCGTTCTCGATGCGGAAGCTTTTGTTGTTCACCAGAACGGTCTGAATGAACGACTCGTCCGGCACCAGAACGCGGCGGTAATAGGCGACGACCTCCTGATTGTCGTCGCAGAATTTCAGAAGATAATCCGCGCATTCGCGCCGGATGGTGCCCCAGTAGCTTCCCGCATAGCACGTGAAACTCGGATGGAATGGCGTACGTGCGGCCTTCCTCCCGACCATGAGCCCGTAGGATGGGTTGATCCGGATCGAGGTCGTCAGGACCGCGACGGTTTTCCTGATATACCGTAGCGGAACCCGTTCGGCGAAGCTCAACGTCGATTTGATCTTTCTATACTGAAAGTAATACCGCTCATACCCGGTCTCGGGGGACCAGCCCATCGATCGGGCCGTGGGCGGCTCCTGCTTGAGGGCATCGAAGTAAGTCAGGAAACCATCGGCGCTCGCGTCGCAAAGCCGGCGCTCGAATTCTGCAAGGGGGCGAGCCGGGAAATCCTGCCCGCTCAGGTTGCTGATCCAGTCGTAGGCAATGCCGGACGCCTGTAACCAGCGTATCGCATCCCTGTAGCCATCCAGAATGGTGAAATCGCCTCGGCCACCACGTCCACGCAGCACGGTCGCGCCACAGGCTGTGATACTCTCCTGGTCGATCGCTTCGCCAGCGACGTCGTGGCTGACCAGGACGATGGAATTCGGAAGCTGGCTCTTGAGTGCCGATACGAGGCGTCTGATCTGATTGCTGTCTCGATGGGTATGGATCACAAAAACGTGAGTCACAGTTCGCCTTAAATCGATGCTCCGTTATTTTGTTTTTTCAACGCTTTACCTCTTTGTCAATCGATGATGACGGCTGAATATTACGGAGTGGTCTGATCCGGTTGGTCCGCGATCGAAGCGGAGACCGCATCGGGTCGGGTCCGCGCGGTGCCCGGGGGCAGCCGAACTGCGCGCCTCGCGCAGGGATCGCCGGGGCCAGCCTCATGCGAAATGCTCGCCCGGGCGGGTGGGATCGCGTCCCCGACGACCGATGCGGGCATGTCCGGGCCGGTGGGGACGCGGATCAGATCTCGGGGGGAGCGTCGGGATTGCCCTCCTGCCGATCCCGCTGCGCGGCGGCGCGCGCCAGGAGGAGCAGCGTGACCGGCGTCGTCACCGTGAGGAACACGCCGATTAGGGCGTCGCGCAGGACGAGCCGTCCCTCGATCAGCGACAGGAGCAGCATCGAACTGGCGAGGATCAGGGCCATCCCCAAGGTCGCGCCGAGGGTC
>JAKONB010000545.1 GCA_022702195.1 Beijerinckiaceae bacterium
CACCCTCGACATCGGCGCCGACGGTCTCAAGACCGGCTATCTCGAGGAATCCGGCTACGGGCTCACCGGCTCGGCGGTGCAGAACGGCCAGCGCCTCGTGATGGTGGTGAGCGGCCTCAAGACCGCCCGCGACCGCGCCGCCGAATCGCGCAAGCTGATGGAATGGGGGTTCCGCGCCTTCGAGCCGCGCCAGATCTTCGCCGCCGGCGAGACGGTGGCCGAGGCCTCGGTCTATGGCGGGGCGCAGGGGAGCGTGGCCCTGGTGGCGAAGAAGCCGGTGCGGGTGCTGCTGCCGCGCGGCTCGGGCGACCGGATCACCGCCCGGGCCGTCTACCAGGGACCGCTCGTGGCCCCGGTGGAGCCGGGCCGGGAGATCGGCCGCCTGCGCATCACCCGCGGCGACACCCAGGCCCTCGACCAGCCGCTCTATGCCGGCGAGGCGGTGGCCGCCGGCACGATCCCGCAGCGCGCCCTCGACGCGGCCTGGGAGGTCGGCACCGGCCTGGTCCGCCGCGCCTTCGACAAGGGCGGTTCCGACAAGGGGGCGGCGGACAAGGGCGCGAGCGACAAGGCCGGCGCCAAATCGTGACGGGCCAGATCCTGACGGGTGGGCGGCCCGGACTGTTCCTCACCTTCGAGGGCGGGGAGGGGGCGGGCAAGTCCACGCAGATCGCGCGCCTCGCCGCGCGGTTGCGCGGCGCCGGCCGGCCCGTGGTGACCACCCGCGAGCCCGGCGGCTCACCCAAGGCGGAAGACATCCGCGCCGCCCTGCTGGCGGGCCTCGCCAAGCCCTACGGCCCCTTTGCCGAGGCGCTGCTGTTCTCCGCCGCCCGGATCGACCATCTCGACACCCTGATCCGCCCCGCTCTGGCGCGCGGGGAGACGGTTCTGTGCGACCGGTTCAGCGATTCCACCCGGGCCTATCAGGGGGCGGCCGGGGGGCTCGAACCCGCGCTTCTGGCAAGCCTGGAGCGCGTGGTGGTCGGCCCGACCCGCCCCGACCTCACCCTGATCCTCGACCTCGACCCCGCCATGGGCCTCGCCCGGGCGCGGGCGCGGGCGGCGGCGGACGACGCGCCCGACCGCTTCGAGGCCGAGGCCCTCGAGTTTCACGCGCGGCTGCGGGCGGCCTTCCTGGCCATCGCGGCGGCCGAGCCCGGGCGCTGCGCGGTCATCGATGCGGGGGCGCCCCCGGATGCGGTGGAGGCGGCGATCCTGGCCGCGGTGGCGGCGCGCCTGCCGGCGCTTCGGCTTTCGGAAATCCCGACCCACTCCCGCGCGGAGGCCCCCCATGATGCGGCCTGAACGCCTGCCCGAGGATGTCGAGCCCGGCGACCTCGCCCAGATCCCCCGCCCGCGCGAGCAGACGGGCCTCGTCGGCCATGCGGAGGCCGAGGCCGCGCTGTGCGCCGGCATCGCGTCGGGGCGGCTGCACCATGCCTGGCTCATCGGCGGCCCGCGCGGCATCGGCAAGGCGACCCTCGCCTACCGGATGGCGCGCTGGCTGATCGCCAACCCGGCCGGCGGCGCGCCCGATAACCTCGCGGTGGATCCCGGCCATCCGGCCGCCCGCCAGGTGGCGGCGCTGTCGCACCCCAACCTCGTGGCCCTGCGCCGGACCCGGCCGGCCAATGCCAAGACCCTGGTCACCAAGATCTCCGTGGAGGCCGCCCGCAACGCCCTCGACCTGTTCGGCTCCACCGGCGGCAATGCCGGCTACCGCATCTGCATCGTCGACAGCGCAGAGGATCTCAACGCCAACAGCGCCAACGCCCTGCTGAAGATGGTGGAGGAGCCGCCGGCGCGCTGCCTGTTCCTCATCGTCAGCCATGCGCCGGGGCGGCTCCTGCCCACCATCCGTTCGCGCTGCCGGGCTCTCACCCTGCGGCCGCTGGCCGAGGCCGAGGTGGGCCGGGTGGTGGCGGGCTTCGCTCCGCCCTTCGTCCAGCCGGACGGGGAGGCTTTGGCCCGCGCCGCCGCCCTGTCGGAGGGCTCGGTGGCGCAGGCGGTGGCGCTGCTCGATCCGGCCACCGCCCACCTCGTGGCCGAGGTCGAGACCCTGCTGGCCCGCCTCGACCATCCGGACTGGCGCCGCATCCTCGCGCTCGCCGAGAAGCTGTCGGGGCGCGAATCCGACGAGCTGTTCGCCGCCAGCCTCGACACGGTGTTCCGCTTCGTCTCGGCCGAGCTCGACCGGCGCCAGCACGAGCCCCCCGCCCGCCTTGCGGCCCTGGTCGAGGTATGTGACAAGATCGCCCGCGCCGCGCGGGAGGCCACGACCTACAATCTCGACCGCCGGCCGCTGGTCCTGTCCCTGTTCGGCGACCTGGCCGGCGCGCTCCGCGACGCCGCCTGAGCGGCATGGTAGGCTTCCGCCGTCCTGTGATCCCAGGACCCGATTCCGGGGCCTGATCCTGTGAACCCTGCATCCGGGGAACCCCTCGACGTGACCGCCACCGACCCGGCAAGCCGCAAGACCTTCGGCCTCTCCACCGCGATCTCCTATCCGAACGGCGCGCCCCATATCGGTCATGCCTACGAGGTGATCGCCACGGACGCGATCGCGCGCTTCAAGCGCCTCGACGGCTACGACGTGCTGTTCTCCACGGGCACCGACGAGCACGGCGTCAAGATCCAGCAGACGGCGGCCAAGGCCGGGCTCGGCCCGCGCGAACTCGTGGACGACATGTCCGCCCGCTTCCGCGCCGTGGCCGAGGCCCTGGGCTGCAGCCACGACCGCTTCATCCGCACCACCGAGCCCGAGCACTACGCCGCCGCCCAGGAACTCTGGCGCCGGATGGAGGCCAACGGCGACCTCTACCTGTCGAAATACGCCGGCTGGTACTCCGTGCGCGACGAGGCCTACTACGCCGAGGACGAACTCGAGGCCGGCCCCGACGGCACGCCCGTGGCCAAGGCCACCGGCACGCCGGTGACCTGGATGGAGGAGGAGAACTTCCTGTTCCGGCTCTCGGCCTACCAGGACCGGCTCCTCGCCCTCTACGAAGCCCAGCCCGACTTCATCGGTCCCGAGACCCGGCGCAACGAGGTGGCGAGCTTCGTGCGCTCCGGCCTCAAGGACTTCTCCATCAGCCGCACGAATTTCGACTGGGGCGTGCCGGTGCCGGGCCATCCCGACCACGTCATGTATGTCT
>JAKONB010000550.1 GCA_022702195.1 Beijerinckiaceae bacterium
AGAGCCTGCTGACCGGCCTCGCCCTCACCCTGACGGTGGCCGCGACCTCCGCGCGCGCCGACGACATCGTGCGCTATCGCGGCACCCTCGAGAAGGTCGACGGATCGACCCTCACCATCAAGCCGCGTACGGGCGACTCGATCACCGTCCAGATCGCGAACGACACCAAGATCCTCGCCGCCACCACGGGCCAGCTCGCCGACATCAAGTCGGAGAGCTACATCGGCACCGCCGCCATCCCGCAGCCCGACGGCACCCAGAAGGCCCTGCAGGTCACGGTCTTCTCCTCGTCCCTGCGCGGCACCGCCGACGGGCACTACCCGTGGGATCTCGGCTCCAACTCGACCATGACCAACGGCGCCGTCGGTACCCTGTCGGGTACGGACGGCCGGACCATGCTGGTCAAGTACCAGGGCGGCGAGAAGAAGGTCGTTGTGCCCGACGACGTGCCGGTGACCCTGGTCGATCCGGGCGAGAAGAGCATCGTGGTACCGGGCGCCAAGCTCGTCGCCTTCACCAAGAAGGGCACCGACGGCAAGCTCACGGCCCCGATCCTGATCATCGGCCGCAACGGGACCGTGCCGTCGATGTGAAGAGGCGGTTCGTTCGTTCGCGCGTGCGAGCCCGTGTCCCGCCGAACACAGCACAATCGCGTCGAGGCTGTTATCGGCGCCCTCTCCCGTTTGGGAGAGGGTCGTGAGCTCTCCGGAGAGGTTACACACCTCACCGTGTCCCTCTCCGTTCAGGAGAGGGAACCCGCCCGCGAGAGCCTGAGCATCATCCCGGGAAATCGGATCCGGGACGATGCGCCAGGTTCTTGGTTTTGCATCGTCTTCTTTCGAAAGCCGGAGACCACCTTTCGGACGATGTCCTAGCAGTCCGTGGGCTCTCAGAGCGCCCGGCGATCCATTGGCACAGGCGCACGGGCCATCACGTTTGCGGCGGATGCCACCTCCAAAAGACCCCCAGAGAGGCCCCCGATGACGCTTCGCTCCGAAACGCCGACCCGCCTCGTGGTGATCCATCCGCTGGTGGTGCGGATCACCCATTGGATCAACGCGGGGGCGGTGTTTTGCATGCTGTTCAGCGGTTGGGCGATCTACAACGCCTCACCGCTCTTCCCCTTCGCGTTCCCCAAATGGGCGACGCTCGGTGGCTGGCTCGGCGGAGCGCTGGCCTGGCACTTCGCCGCCATGTGGATTTTCGCGCTGAACGGCCTCGCCTACGCCCTCTACGGGGTGTTCGCCCGCCACTTTTCGCGCAACTTCTTTCCCATCAGTCCCGCCGCGATCTGGCGTGACGCGGGCGCCGCCCTGCGGCTGCGGCTGGCCCACCGTCTCGGGCAGTACAACGCGGTGCAGCGCCTCGCCTACGTGGTGGCGTTCCTCCTCGGAATCCTGCTCCTCGCCTCCGGCCTCGCTCTGTGGAAGCCGGTGCAGTTGCAGGGGCTGGCGGCCCTGTTCGGCGGCTATGAATGGGCGCGCCGGGTGCATTTCGCCGCCATGGCCGGCCTCGTCGGCTTCATCTTCATCCACCTCGCCCTGGTGCTGATCGTGCCCAGCACGCTCAAGGCGATGATCACCGGGCGCGCCCGGATTTCCGCGGAGACCTGACGCATGACCCGCGATCCCGATTCCGCCGCCCGCCTCAAGGCCCTGCGCCGCGACATCGCCCCCGACCTGGTGAAGCTGGAGCGCCGGACCCTGCTGCGCTCGGGCCTGTCGCTCGGCGCGCTCACGCTGCTCTCCGGGTGCGACCTCTCCACCGGTTCCAACGGCTCCGTCACCGACCGGGTGCTGTGGGCGATGTCGAAATTCAACGACCGGGTGCAGGCCGCCCTGTTCAACCCGAACACGCTGGCGCCGACCTACCCGGCCTCGATGATCGACACGCCGTTCCGCTTCAACGCCTTCTACCCGCCCGACAACATCCCCGAGGTGGAGCCGGCCGACTGGAAGCTGGAGATTTCAGGGCTGGTCGCCGACAAGACGCCCTGGACCCTGGAGAAACTGCGCGCCCTGCCGCAGGAGAGCCAGATCACCCGTCACGTCTGCATCGAGGGCTGGAGCCAGATCGGCCAGTGGAGCGGGGTGCCGCTGAAGGTCTTCCTCGAACGGATCGGTGCCGATCTCACGGCGAACTATGTCGGCTTCAAATGCGCCGACCGCTATTACGGCAGTCTCGACATGCCGAGCGCCCTGCACCCGCAGACGATCCTCGCCCTCGACTTCGCCGGCAAGGAGCTCGCCCCGGAATACGGCTTTCCCTTGCGCGTCCGCGTGCCGACCAAGCTCGGCTTCAAGAGCCCGAAATATATCGCCAGCGTGTTCGTGACGAACGATTATCCCGGCGGGTATTGGGAGGACCAGGGCTATAACTGGTTCAGCGGAATCTAGAGCATCGTCCCGAACGGTGGTTGCCGGCTTTCGGGGAAAGACGAGGCATCATCAATCACCGAGAGCGTCGTCCCGTCACGGTTTCAAACGGTCCGAGACCTTTTGCGGGTGCAAGGCGGAGCCCTGCCGATCCGGGGCGAGGCCTGGACAAAACCGTGGTGCTCACGACCGTCCGGGCAACGAAGCCGGTCCCTCGCCGGTGAGAAGGTCCGCCCCGGGATCAGGCGCGGGCCGCTGCCGGGCGCCAGCGCCCCTGATCTGAGACGGCGCCGGCTTGCTCCCCGCCCGCTGCCGCGTCTGGGCCGGGGCGGCCGTCTCGGCCTTGGTCCGGCGCGCGCCCTTGCCCGGCACGGGGGGCGAGGGACTGCGCAGGACAGTCGGGAGAGCGTCGAGACAGGCCGGCCCCCGGCTCGGCGCGGCGACGGGGGCGGCCTCGGTCCTGGCCGGACCCGTATCCAGGGCCATGAAGGCGGTCTCGGCCAGCGGCAGCCAAGCCATGTCGCTACGGCCGAACCGCAGCCCCCTCCCCGCGTCGAGACCTGATTCCGCCATGGCCAGCCGGGCCGGGGCTTCAGCCCGCCCCTCCGCCCTCACGGGAACCAGGTCTCGCGGCTCCTTCGCGGCGGCGATCGGGTGCGGGGATGGCAGGGCCGCCTCCCGCAAGGCGGTCTCCCGCCGGGTCATGGCCTGGGCCGCCTCGGCCGCCTCGCGGGCAGCCACCCGCGCTTGGGTGAGCGCGGCCTGGGCCTCGGCCACCTCGCGCCGCGCTGCGGCGAGGTCGGACGTCATGACCGCGACGGTGTGGGCACGGTCGATGGCGAGATCATCCGCCCTCTGTCGCGCCTGTTCCGCCTCGTGCACGGCATTCTCCCGAGCCGCGAGGGAATCCCGAACCGTCGTGAGGTCGCGGGTCGCCTGGACCCGGTAGGCCTCGAACGCCTCGCGCGTCCGGACCAGCTCCTGGGCCACCGCCTCGGCAATGGCGGTCCGGCGCTGATCGCCTTCGACGCCGCGTCTCGCCCCCGACCCAGCGGGCCGCAGATCGCCGTGCAACCAAGCCGCCATCCCGACGAGGCCCAGGAGGGAGGCCACCACGAGCCAGCGATGGCGGCGCGGCCGGACCGTGGGGGGCTCGCCCACGAGATCGGCATGCTCCGTGCGGAACGCATCGGCCCAGCTCGCGGCGGCGATGCCGTCGGAGGGAACCGGACCTCCGTCCTCGGTCGCGCGAGTCCGCCGGAAAACAAACAGGTGGGGGAACCGTCGATGTACCATGTCGGATCTCGTCGCCGCGGCGTCTCGAGATCCGATGATAGGGACGATGCGCCGAGCCGAATGCGCGATGCCGGACTACTCCAAAGGGATAGGTCCGTCGCGCCGCCGCAACGGCGCTTTGTACACTCCGAAAGATCGCAAAAAATTCTCAAAACGTCTTTGCGTGCGGATCCCGAAAAGCCGCGTGCATACAGGATTAATGAAATAAATAACCAATGCACATTGATGAATCTAAAAATTACCCTCGGCTCCGCATGGTTTTCCTATCATTTGTTTATCCCGGTTTTCGAATGGATAAAAAGGGGTAGTGAAGCGTTTAATGTTGAGTTAACGAATTTTTAGACTCATAAAATTGCGAACGAATTGTAGGGTTTCATACGGTTTCTTTCTACCCACGGCGCCACATCAGATCGGGATCGTCATGAGCACTGCATCGGACAGGTGTGAGACCAGCAACCGCCTCGCCAGCGACTCGTTCGTCGAAACGATTCTGGTGGGCGGCACAGATCTCTTCCGGGAAGGCCTGCGATATCTTCTCGCTCAAACCGGCTTTCGGGTGGTCGCGTCGGACAATACGATCGGTGAGGTTCACCTCGACGATCTGCCGCGCGAGGAGACGACTCTCATCATCCTGTGCCTGGACACCAGATCAGGCGAGGAACCGTCCGAGATCAGCACCATCAAAGCGATGTATCCGAACAGTTCCGTCGTCTGCCTGTGCACGACGTGCCAGGATCAGGACGTCGTTCCGATGCTGGAAAGTGGCGCTTCTGCGATCCTCTTGCATACGGTCGGTTCCGATACCCTGGTCCAGTCCCTCGATCTCGCCCTGCTGGGGCATCGCGTGGTGCCGCGCCTGTTCCTTCCCATGGGCGACGACACCGCCCCGACCCCGGCACCGGACGCGGCCCTGTTCGACGAGGACGACGAGCCGGAGGAGGAGCCGGATTCGCCCAGGACGGCGCGGGTCTTTCAGCCGTCGGCACGCGAGATCAAGATCATCGAAGGACTGGTCAAAGGTGAGTCGAACCGCGCCATCGCCGACCGGCTTGCGATCGCGGAAGGGCGCGTCAAGGGCTACGTGAAGGGAATACTCCGAAAGACCCGCGTCAAGAATCGTACACAGGCCGCCATCTGGGGGATGAAACACCAGATCGGTGGGGACGGATCTCCGACCGGAAGCAGCGGTCGAGACGGGGCTTAGGGCGCTCTCCGCCGGAGTGGCGGCCGGTCAGGCGCGAGACACGGCGATCTGCATCACGGAGATAGAGTGCTTTGGGTGATCTTGGGATCACCCGAATGCGTTCGACGCGGCGACCATGCCGTCCTATCAAGAACCACGCCGCGCGGCGTGGTTTTTCCTTGGCCGACAATGGGGGACACGGGGCGAGGGTCCGGTCGTCCGTGCCAGGTCCGGGGGATGCGGCGCGCCGATACGATGGGCGACCAATCACGATCCAACGCAAAGCGCGGACGTGGGAGACCCGATGGCCAGGACGCGCGCGACGTCTTCGCGACGCCCCACCAGAGAGCCTTGCACAAGGCAAGTCCGAGCCTTGACACGGGTCCGAAGCGCCCCTGCCGGCTCCGAAACCAACGGAT
Source organism: Beijerinckiaceae bacterium (assembly GCA_022702195.1). Lineage (GTDB taxonomy): Bacteria > Pseudomonadota > Alphaproteobacteria > Rhizobiales > Beijerinckiaceae > Methylobacterium. Next base: position 5,274 of record JAKONB010000550.1, read on the forward strand.
GCGGACATGGGAAGCGGACGTGTATGCACAGCATCACGCCGCGCTGAGGCGTCCTCGCGCATCGTCCCGGAAATCGGATTCGGGGCGATGCGCGAGGCGATTGATTTTGCATCGTCTTTTTCCGAAAGCCGGCAACCGCCGTTCGGGACGATGCTCTTGTCGGGAAGACGTGCGTCCGAACCGCCCGGCGCCGCCGCCGCTTCCGGAGGAAGCTGCGGGGATCGGATCGTGGCCCCCGACGGATGCGCCGTGAAGCTCCGCCGCGTCCATGACGGGAACCGGCTCGCTCCGGATCGCCCGTCTCCGTCCCATGGCCTCACGGTAAGGAGCGCGGCCCGGAGGCCGCGCTCCCGATCACGCCCGACCGATGACGAAACCGGAGGGCGAGAGGATCACCGCACCTCGGCCACGAGGTCGGACAGGGTCGAATGCGTTCGCGCGGCGGGCTCCGGGCGGGGCGCGGGCCGCTCGAGGGCGGCGGGCGTGAAACGGCGCCCGATGCCGACGTAGCGGAACCCGGCGCGTTCGGCGGCCTCCGCCGCGACGACGTTGCGGTAATCGACGAGAATCGGCGTCGTCATGCCGGCCCGGAGGCGGCCGAGATCGAGCCGGCGGAAGGCATCCCACTCGGTGACGATGGCGAGGGCATCGACGCCCGCGGCGCACGCATAGGGATCGTCCGCATACGCGATCTCCGGCATGTGGACGCGCGCCTGGCCCATCCCTTCCGGATCGTAGGCGCGGATGGCAGCCCCCTCGTCCTGCAGGGCGGCGATGATCGACAGGGAGGGGGCATCCCGCATGTCGTCGGTGTTCGCCTTGAAGGTGAGGCCGAGCACCCCAATGGTGAGGCCGCGCACGGAGCCGCCGCAGGCCCGGATGATGCGCCGCGCCATCAGCCGCTTGCGCTGGTCGTTGGCGGCCGCCACCGTCTCGATGATGCGCGACGGCGCGCCGAAATCCTGCGCCGTCTTGATGAGGGCCTGGATGTCCTTGGGAAAGCACGAGCCGCCGAAGCCGGGACCCGGCTCCAGGAATTGCCCCCCGATGCGCCGGTCGAGGCCGATCCCGTGGGCGACGTCCCGGACATTGGCGTCCGAGCGCTCGCAGAGATCCGCCATCTCGTTGATGAAGCCGATCTTCATGGCCAGGAACGCATTGGCCGCGTACTTGGTGAGCTCCGCCGTCCGCCGCGAGGTGAAGAGGAGCGGGACGCCGGCTTCGGCCAGCGGCCGGTACAGGTTGGTCATGACGGCAGCGGCGCGCTCGCATTGCGTGCCGATCACGATGCGGTCGGGCCGCTGGAAATCGGCGATCGCCGCGCCCTCGCGCAGGAATTCCGGATTCGAGACCACGGCGAACGAGGCCTGGGGCTGGATGGTGCGGATGATGTGCTCGACCCGGTCGCCGGTCCCCACCGGCACGGTGGATTTGGTGACGATGACGGTGTAGCCGCCGATCGCCCCAGCAATGTCGCGGGCGCAGGCGAAGACGTGCGCGAGGTCGGCATGGCCGTCCCCGCGCCGGGCCGGCGTCCCAACCGCCACGAACACCACCTCCGCATCGGCGACGGCTTCGGCGACGTTCGTCCCGAAGGTGAGCCGCCCGGCGGCGACGTTGCGCATCACCAGCCCGTCGAGCTGCGGCTCGAAGATCGGCATGCGTCCGGCCTTCAGCGCGTCGATCCGCGCCGGATCCTTGTCGACGCAGTGGACGCTGTGGCCGAACTCCGCAAAGCAGGCTCCCGAGACGAGACCGACATAGCCGACCCCTACGACTGCCACGCGCATTCCGATCTCCTCTGGTTTGGCTGAAACGACGGCGTCGGTCGCGATCGCCGCACGGGGCGCGGGCCGCGACCCACGGGCTACGATGCGGGGATCATGGCGGAACGGCGCGGGGCGAGAACTGCCTTTTCGGGAGGGGTGTCCCTAATGCCAATGGTCCTGCCACCGGATCATCTGGTGTTCCCGCGTTTTTATCGGTCGTCTCCGCATCCCGTCATGAAACCGCGCGCGCTGGTCGTGACGCACCAATTGTCTCGGAAAAGCGGTCTCGCCGGCGCGCGCCGATGCGTCCGATCGTCTCCGGTGGCTCTGTCGGGTCTTCTTGCGGGCGCGGGGCTCCGCTCCCGAAAGTGAGGGACAGGGGGGGTGACCTTCTCGGATGATCCATGCCCCTCTCCCCAAACCTCTTCCAAACGGGAGAGGGGGCCGGTCGCGACCGTACCGACCGAAGCGATCACGCGGAGACCGTATTGGACTGCCTCACAATACTCCCGATCGCCGCCGTTTCTTGCTGGAAGCAGGACGGCGCAGCGGGAGTTTTGTGGGAGACATTCACGAGGCCGGGTGCGCGCGTCCGATGGAGAGCAGCGAGCGGATCGTCCAACGCAGCCGGCGGGCGACGAATCGCAGCCAATGGCGCGCCTGCCAGGCCGGCCCCTCGCCAACCGAGAGGGCGCGCAGCCGATGCGCCCGCGCCACCGAATCGGCGTCGCAGGCCCGCTTGACCGGATCGTCGTAGAAGGCGCGGATCTTCTCCACACGCATTCCGGGCGTGGCGAGCCAGTTCGGAATGTGGACGTTGCAGAGCCGGTCCACGTCGGTGAAGACCTTGAGGGTACCGGTCCCGGTGGCCGGACAGGGCGTGGCGAAAGCGTCGCCGATCAGCACGATCCCGGACCTCTCGACGTTGCGCACGACGTGGAGATCGGTGGGGCGAACCTTGATCGGTCCCAGAACGTCGTAGTCGCCCGCAATCCGCTGGAGGCTGGGAAGGAGGCGCTCCAGCGTCTCGGTGGGATTGGCCCGGAACTCCCGGATCCAGGGGCTCTTGAGGCTCTGGTAGAGGAAGAGGTTGGCCCGCATCGCCGCGTCCATGCGGAACAGGGTCAGGTAGGCCATGCCGTCCCCGGCCCGCTCGGGATTGTACTGGAGGGCGTTGAACGGGAACGCCCCACCGGCGCGCGGGGCCAGATCGAAGCCGAGGGTGATCGAGTGGCACGGGCTCACGAGGTCGCGGACCATGCCGAGGGATTCGCGCAGGGTCCAGTTCAGCCCGCACGCCAGCACCACGAGGCGGGCCGTGATCGCCTCGCCCTCCGACAGGATCACCCGCTGGTGGTCGCCGTCCGGCTCGATGGCCGTGACCCAGGATCGCCGGATGGGCACGCAGACCGGGATCTGGCCCCGGATCGTGTTGACGAGGCGCTCGTAGGCCATGCCGTATTGCTCGAACGGGGTCTTGTCGACGACGCGGCCGAACCGGGCGATCCAGAGGCGGTCGGTATGCGTGGCCGCCTGGATCACGCTCTCGGCGAGCCCGGTCCTGCGCAGGACATCCATGTGCCCCGCCTCGATCTTCTCGCACCGGAAATCGGGCGGATAGGTCTCGTGCGGATCGATCAGGGTCACCGCATGGCCGGCGCGCCCCAGCACGCAAGCCGCCATCGAGCCCGCGAGGCCACCCCCGACGACAACGATCTGATCGCGCATGACAGTTTAATCCCGTAGGCTTGCGCCGATCATGGCGCGGCCGGAAGTCTGACGGATATCGATGATGTGATGTGGACTATTTGGTCATAGGGCGTGGCGATTTATGGTCTTGTTCCGGTGACTGCGTAGTCCCTCCGTTCAGCGCTCCGCCCGCTGCGGATCGGCGGCGGGACCGCTGGCGCCGCCCTGCTCCATCCGCATCACCCCCTTGGCCTCCTGACCGGCGCGCCGGAACGCCGCGAAGGTCATGTCCGGTCCCCACAGGAAGCCGGGCTCGCCGCCGCTGCCATGAACGTAGACGTTGGCGTCGAAATGGTTATGGCCCGCCTGGATGATCCCGGTATTGGGTTGGCCGGGGGGCACGTCGGACGTGGCTCCCGCACGGCCGGGGCCGTCGAACGTGGTGACGTTGTCGTGCACGGTGTTGTCGCGGGTTTGGTAGAAGCCGCCCCTGGCCCGCTCCCGGCCCTGATCGACCAGGATGATGCCGTGCCCGCCGGGACGGACCGTGAGGGTATTGCCCGAGACCACGACGTGATCCGAGGCAGCGACCTGGATCTCGGCGCCCCAGACCCATTTCTGCGGCCCGGCCCCGTTTCGGCTCAAGACGTTCGACCGGATGATCGCTCCACTCGAAATTTCGTAGAAGATGCCGGGTCCCTGGTTGTTCGCGACGGCGTTCCCCTCGAAGACGACCTCGCCGCAATCGATGTCGCACCAGAGGCCGGGGCCGAGATTGTCCGAGACCGTGTTGGCCCGGAACACGATCTTCTGTCCCTTCGAGACCTTCACGCCGCCGGCCTCCCATTCGGGGTCGAACCCGGCCGTGTTGTTGGCCCAGACCCGGTTGTTCGCGATGACGATGTCCTGTCCGGTGGCGCCGATGCCGAGCTGGCCGTTGTGATGCGCGTCGCACTCGACGATGCGTCCGCCCGAGCCGACCACCACTCCGGCGCCGCTGTTGAAGCGGAACTCGGACCGTTCCACCCGCCAGCCCCGTCCGGCGGCGCCCTGGACCGCCCCGTTCTGCGCCAGCGTGTTGTATTTCTCGATGACGAGGCCGCTGATTCGGACGTCGTCGGCCGTGCCCGTGAAGGCCACCGCCATGCGAGCCGTGTCGATCACGTGGCCGGCGGGGTCGTCGGCGAGGAGGAAGGCCCCGGCGGGGATGTCGAACAGGAAGGTGCCGGCCCGAAGCTCGGCCCGATTCTCGACCTGGACGAGGGGCACGCCATCGCGGAACAGGGCCGCCCGGCGGGTGCAGGGGCGGCCCGCGACGCAGACGCCGAGGCCGCCGAGCGGTTCGGGCTGTCCGGCGGCCCGCCAGAACGGCCCGTCCGGCTTGAACTCCGTGAGGGGGCGCGACCCGTCCAGGATGGTCCCCGGCTCGCCGAAGAAGGATTGGCGCGCGCGTGGAATCACCACCTGCATCCGGTGACGGCCCGCGGTGAGGCAAAAGCTGGCGCCGGGCGGGGCGCGGTCGACCGCGTCCTGGATCCGTGCGCCGGGCGACACCCGGATCGCCTGCGCCGGGCACGCGGTGGACGGCTCCGCCCGGGCGTCGAGCGGCAAGGCCAGGCCCCCGAGGGCGAGCCCGGCGGCACCCAGCGTCGCGGCGGCCCGTTTCATGGATCCCGCCCGTCTCTTTCCCCGTACCATCGTCGGCCACATCCCCCTGACATGGCGCGGCTCCCGGAGCGCCAACGTTCCTCCGGAAGATTACCCGGACCGGACCGGTCGCTCCGCTGGAATGTCGGATGACATCCCGATGCGTCCGACCGGGGACCATCGCGCGTTTTCCCGCGCCGAACCGGCAATCCCTGCGGCGAAGAACGCGCGAGGCCGCGCGGACGATGGGGGTCGGTTTCCCGACGCGCCTCGCCCGGCCGGTCCTCGCCGCTGCCGCGCCGGCCGCCCACTAACCCCAAAGATGGCGTGTCCGGGTCCGGCCGCCCTCCTATCATCGGAGCGTGAGCGCGCCGCGTGGCCACCAGGCGGGCGCCAGTACCGCCGAGACCGTCCCGGACGGGCCCTCCACCGACCCGATCGCCGGATTGGACATCGACCGATGCGCGCCCTCCCGAGCTTTGGTGCCCCACCCCTGCTGCCCCCGGTCGCCCCGGCCGCGCGCGCCCACCGAACGGCGTTCCGCCTGCTGTCGCATGACGGGTACTTCCGGGCGCTGTGCTGCTGCCTCGCCGGTTACGCGATCGCCGGCAAGGGGTTCGCTTATGTGGGCGTGCCGCCGCTCCTGATCGGCGAGGTCATGCTCCTGCTCGGCGCCGCCATCTTCGTGCGCACGCGCTGCTGGCTCGCCGCCGGCAGCGCCCCGCCCGCACTGATCCTCGCGCTGCTGATGGTGTGGGGCACGTGCCGGACGGTGGGGTTCATCGGCAGCGAAGGCCTCGACGCGATCCGGGACAGCGTCATCTTCCTGTACGGGATCTTCGCCTTCGTCATGCTGGGCCTCCTCCTCGAGAAGCCCGCGCGCATCGGCTGGATGATCGCCGCCTACGGATCCTTCGCGGTCTTCTACGGCGTGGCGGCGCCCGTGCTGGTGAGCCTGCCGTTGCTGATTCCGAACTTTCCCACCTGGCCGGGCTCGGGAGTGCCGCTCATCCTGGTGCGGCATGGCGAGGTGGCGATTCATCTGGCCGGCGTCGCCACCTTCGTCATCCTCGGCTTCCGACGCGTCGGCTACCTGTGGTGCGCCGCCCTGGTGGTCAGCCTGGTCTGCATCACCCCGAGCCGGGGGGCGATGCTGTCCTGCCTGGTCCCGATCGCCGTCGCCATCGTCTTCGGCGGTCAGCTGAAGCGGATCGGCAAGCCGCTCCTGGCGGCCTTCCTGCTCCTGCTGGCCGCCTATGGCGCCGGCCTGGAGATCAAGCTGCCCGAGGGCAGAAGCATCGGCCCGCAGCAGATCGCCAACAATTTCGAGAGCCTCTTGGGGAGGAGCAAAGCCGCCAATCTCGATGGAACCAAGGAGTGGCGGCTGCGCTGGTGGCGGACCATCGAGACCTACACCCTGCACGGTCCGTACTTCTGGACCGGCAAGGGATTCGGCGTGAATCTCTCCATCGACGACGGCTTCGTGGTCGGCCAGGAACTTGGGGGACCGCCGCTGCGGTCTCCCCACAACATTCATTACAGCCTGCTGGCCCGCTCCGGCGTTCCGGGACTCACCCTCTGGGTCCTGCTGGAAGTCAGCTGGTTCGCCATGATGGCCCGCGCGATCCTGCTGGCCCGCCGGAACGGCGATGCGCAATGGGCCAAGCTGCTCCTCTGGATCACCTGCTACGGCCTCGCCATCATCATCGATGCCAGCTTCGACGTGGCGATCGAGGGGCCGATGGTCGGCATCTGGTACTGGTCCGTCCTCGGCACCGGGATCGCGACGGCGATGATCTACCGGGCGCGGCCCTCCCGCGTGCCGGTCCGGCGAGACCCGTCCGCCCCGAACCGGACGGTTCGCCGCGTCGCGTGATCCCGCCCGTCGCGCCGAGGAAGCCGCGGGATTCCGTGTCTCGAGACCAGAGTCGGCGACGTATCGGCGGCCGATGCAGCCTTCGGGCGACCGCGCAATCGGTATTGCACCGCCATCATCCCGATCGCGAGTGACCCATTCGGGCCATTCCGGGCCGGCGACCGCGGGTCGAGGCCGATCGGGCTAATCCCGGATCGCATCTCCCCAAACGGGTCCGGCCACGGTCCTATCGAGCGGCCGGCGGTCCGATGACGAGCGCGACCCGCCGTGCCGCGCGGTCACCGACGGGACGGCCCGCACCACAGGCATCCGGACACGAGGGCGTGATGAATTGGGTTCTGGATCAGCCCCTCAACGGGACCAACGTTTCCCTGCGTCAGCATTACGAGGACCAGAGCCTGGGCTACGTCGCCGCCATCTGGCGGCGGCGGTGGATGATCGCGGGCCTCGCCCTCGTGGCGCTCCTGGCCTCCACGGCGGTGAGCTTCCTGATCCATGACAAGTACACCGCCGAATCCCTGATCCAGGTCGATCTCGGGCGGCCCCTCTCGCCCCAGTCGCCGCAATCCTCACAGGCCGGCACCGCCGTCGATACGGCGACCATCGTCGAGAGCGAGGCGCGGGTGATCCGCTCCCGCGCCATCGCCCGGCGGGTGGTGCGCGACCTCGACCTCGAGAACGACCCGGCTTTCGCCGCCAAGCCCGGCCTCCTCGGCCGGTTCCTGCCGGCGAGCGAGACCCCGGCGACCGGCGACGAGACCAGCGCCGTCGAGCGCATCGCCGCCGAGATTTCCCGCAACCTCACCGTCACCAACGACACCAAGGCCTATCTCATCACGGTGGCCTACACCGCCTCCGATCCGGCCCAGGCCGCGCGGATCGCCAACGGGATCATCGAGGCCTACTTCCGCAACCGGCTGGAGATGGGCGTCAACGACGCGGCGCGCATGGGCGTCTGGCTCGATGGCCAGATCCAATCCACCCGCGACGCGCTGCAACAGGCCGAGGAGGCCGTGGAGCGCTACCGCCGGGAGACGAACCTCGTCGAAGGCGGCGCCACCAGCGTGAGCCTGCCCCAGCAGGAACTGCGCGACACCACGGTTCAGCTCGCCGCCGCCAACCAGGCCCGCATCTCCGCCGAGGGTCGCCTGACCCGGGCGCGCGAGGTCTTCGCCACGGGTGGCGTGCCCTCGGCCCAGGATCTCGCCGGCGCGCCGGTGGTCCAGCGGATGCTGGAGAACGTGGAGACCGCCAAGCGCGAACTGGCGGCGCTCGCGCAGATCGGGCCACGCCATCCGCGCCTCTTCCAGGCCAAGGCCGCGCTCGACGATGCCGAGGCGCGCCTGCGCACGGAGATCGAGCAGGCGATCGGCAATCTGCAGACCGATGTCCGCAATGCGACGGCGGAGGAAACCGCCCTCGCCGCCCGCGTCGCCACCCTCAAGGCCGTCGTCATCGATGGAATGGGCCGCGAGACCCGGCTGCGCGGCCTCCAGGCCAACGCCACCGCCATCCGCGACCGGCTGAAATCCCTCAACGAGAGCCACGCCCAGGCCCTGGCGCTGGCCGGGATGAAGTCCTCCTCGGCGCAGGTGGTGATGCAGGCCCAGCCGGTGCCCACCCCGTCCGGGCCGAACCGCCCGCTGATCATCGGCCTCTCGCTGTTCGGCACCCTCGGCCTCGGCGCGATCGCCGCCCTGCTGATGGACCGGCGCGATACCGGCTTCCGCTCCGACCGCGAGGTGGATGACGAGACCGCCCTGCGCTGCATCGGCATGGTCCCGGCGATCCACGCCGCCTCCGGCCCCGGCGAGATGCGCATGTTCGACGAGGCGATCCGGTTCGTGAGCGCCTCCCTCGGCTGGCCGCGCTCGGCGACGGCGCCGCGGGTCATGCTCGTGACCTCCTGCGTGCCGGGGGAAGGCAAGTCGCTGCTGGCGCTGGCCCTGGCCAAGCTCCTGGCCGGACGCGGCATCCGCACCCTGGTGATCGATACGGCCTCGCCGCGGGTGCGCCGGACCGATCAGACCGCGACGGTGCTGGAAGATGTGGTGCTGGGAGACCAGGAAGCGTTCCTGGCCGGGGATCACGAGCCAGTCCGGCTTCTGCGCGGCGGCGGTGGACCGGACGCCGCCGATGTCTACGCGGCGCCGCAATTCGAGCGCTTCGTTGCCCGGGCCCGCGAACACTTCGACCTCGTCCTGATCGAGGCGCCTCCGGCGATGCTGCTCCTCGACTTCTTCCCCCTGGCCCACCACGCCGACACCACGCTCCTCGTGGTGCGCTGGGGGTCGACCCCGCGCAAGACGGTTCTGGCCACCCTGCGTCGGCTCCAGAACCTGTCCGTCCGGGTGCGCGGCCTGGTCCTCACCCATGTGGACCTGAAGGAACACAAGCACAGTCAGTCCTCCGACCAGTGCAGCTACTACGGCAGCCACAAGCAATTCTTCGACGGAACCTCCGCGCGCGCGACCCCGCCGACGAGCCTGACCGACGGGACGCGCCCCGACCCGTCGGCGATCTGACCGTCCCACCCCATCCCGCAGTGACCGGCCGCGCATGGCGGCCGGCGGAGGATTCGCGATGAAGATCATGGTGATTGGCGGCAACGGGTTCGTCGGCCGTCCGCTGTCGCAGATGCTGAGCCAGACGCATCACGTCTGCGTCTTCGACAGTCTGCGCTACGGCAGCCTGCGTTTGTCCCGAAACGAACCCGGCCGCCTCGACGTGATCCTCGGCGACATCACCGATCCGGCCGCGGTCGCGCACGCGATGGATTCGTTCCGGCCCGAGGCGATCATCCACCTGGCGGCGATCCACTACATCCCCGAATGCGAGACGGATCCGGCGCTGGCGGTGCGAACCAACGTGGCCGGGACGGTCAACATCCTGGCCGCCTGCCCGCCCGGCTGCCGGATCGTGTTCGCCAGCAGCGGCGCGGTCTACCGGCCGGCGCCCGAACCCCATGCGGAGGATCTCGCCATCATCGAGCCGAGCGACATCTACGGTTACACGAAGCTGCACGGCGAACATTACGTCCGCCACATGGCGCGGCAGCGCGGCCTCTCGGCGGTGGTGGTGCGCCTGTTCAACGTGATCGGTCCCGGCGAGACCAATCCGCACCTGATGCCCGAGATCGTGGCCCAGCTGAAGGCCGGCCACACCCGAATCGCCCTGGGCAACCTCGAACCCCGCCGGGACTACATCCATGTGGAGGATGCCGCCCGCGGCTTCATGGCCGCCGCCCTGGCCGGTTCCGTGCCGGCGGGCGACAGCGTCACGGTCAATCTTGGGACCTCGCGAGCCTATTCGGTGTCGGAGATCCTCGGGAAGCTGCGGCGCATCACGGAAATCGACTTCACGGTGGAATCCGACCCCGCCCGCATCCGCGCGGTGGACCGGCCGGTGCTCGCCGCCGACATCACGCGCATCCGCGACCTGTTCGGATGGGAGCCCGCCTATTCCATCGATGCCGCTTTGGCCGACCTGTGGGCGCGGCCCGACCTCTGCGCCCATCTCACCGCGAAATACCGGCTGATGGAAGAGGAGGCGGTGCCGGTCCCCGCGCGCGGCCACCTCCCGCACGGGCACGCGCCCGACATCGCCCCGACCCTCGCCTGATCCGGGCCGAGAGGGATCAAGAGGGATCATGGCGTTCAAGAAGCACGCGGGCCGCGTCATCTGGCCCCTGGTCGATCAGGGGATCGCCAGCCTCGGGACCTTCGCGACCACGATCCTGCTCGCCAGGACGCTGTCGGCCCACGAATACGGCGTCTTCGCGCTGTTCCTCGGCGCGATGATGGCGCTCCACATGGTGTCGTCCTCGCTGCTGTTCTACCCGCTGGCGATCCGGCGGGGAGTGGTGGGCGAGGCCCGCGCCGCGCTGCTGCTCGGAACCAGCTTGACGCTGCTGGCGGGGTTCTGCCTGCCGGCGGTGACGCTCCTGGGGGTCGCCGCCCTGATGGCCGAACGCGGCGACCTGATCCTGCCCCTCTGCGCCTACTTCCTGTGCTGGCAGGCACAGGAGGCGCTGCGGCGCACGCTGTTCGCCGATCTGCGCTTCGCCGCCGCCTTGCCGGGGGACGCGATCAGCTATCTCGGTCAGGTCGTCCTCGTCTTCGCCCTGGCGCGATACGGGTCCCTCACCCTCGCCAACGCGCTCTACGCCATGGCCGCCACGTCCGGCCTCGCGGCCCTTCTCCAGGCGGCCCAGACCGGGAGCGTGACGCGGCCGCGAGGGGCAGCGTCGGTCCGACAGGTGATCGGCGATTTCTGGACTCTCGGGAGCTGGTCGCTCGCCAACAATCTCCTGTCCATCCTGCGCGTGCAGGTCCTCGTCTGGGTGCTGGCCGCCCTGTCGGGGGCGACCCTGCCGGCCCTCCTCCAGGCGGCGACGAACGTCGTGAACCTGACGAACCCCCTGGTGATCGGCCTTTGCAACATCATCCCGCAGATGGCCGCCCGGGCCTACGCGGCGGCGCAGGCCAGGGCCGAATCCGAGGGCGCCGCCAACCTGGCCGCATGGCACGCCGCGCGCCCGATCGCGCTGGCGGGCGCGCCGGTGGCGCTCCTGTTCTTCCTCGTCGTCGTTCTCGCGCCCCAGCCGGTGCTGACCCTGCTCTACGGGGCGGATTCGCCGTATCTCGGCCTCGCCACACCGATCCGCCTCCTGGCCCTGGCCGCCGTCTCGGCCTACGCCACAGACATGGTCTGCGCCTATTTCCACGGAATCGCGGTGGCCCGGCAGGCGCTGATCGTGAACGGGATCGGCGCGGCGGTCTCGGTGATCGCCGTGGTGCCCCTGGTGCTCGGTTTCGGCTTGAACGGCGCCTGCATCGCCCTGTGCGTCGCGAGTCTGGCGCGCCTCGTCGTCTCGCAGGTGCTGTTCAACCGCCTGCTGACCAGCGACCGCCCCGCCGTCGGCCCCGCCCTGGTCTCGCAGGCGCACGGTTAGGGGCTCGTCCCGAAAGGTGGTTGCCAGCTTCCGGAAAAGGACGATGCCGAGTCAATGACCGGGAGCCTCGTCCCGACTGGTCTCGGGGACTCCGCCCCCGACCCGTCGAAGGGTTCCGAGCCCTTCGAAAAACCTTCGTCCGTCGCAGGGCAACGCGTGATGGCGAAGCGGAGGCCGGACGACGATGGTCCTCGCGGGTTCCGATCGAGCGTTTCTCGCGCCGGACCGGCAACCACTTCGGCGAAGAATGCCCTGAAACTCCGGTCGCCTCGGTCATCGCGGCCGGTCAGGGGTGCTTTTCCCAAACGAGGGTGATGACGCTCGTTCTGCCATCGACGTTGAACTTGAAGGGCGTCGTTGTCAGGATGAGCCTGCCGTCCTCGAACGCGAGCTCTCTGACCTGAGAGGTTCCCGTCCACGCTTCATTCCAGGACGTATCGATTCTGTGGGTGACATTCTTTCCGTCAAATTCGTATTCACCGGCGTAAGCAAAGAATGTCTTGTGCAATTTGATGCGATCGGCGTCGGTCATCTTATCATTGGCCAAGGGCCTCTCACGCCCTTCAAACGCGCAGACGACCATCATCCGCCCGTCCTTGCCGTAATTGATCCAGCCCGTGGGATGAGGACCGCCATAGGCATCGATCACCTCATTTGTATCCACGAGCTTTCGCGTCGCGGAAGCAAGGCGCCACGTGCCATGGATGTCTTGAACGTCAATGGAAAACGCCGGCGTTGCGATTGCGAGACCGGTAGCCACAGCAAGGAATAGCTTCATCGCGGCCTCCCATATCTTTCGATTCGCCGACGGCGATTAAGGCAATGGTATGCGAGGTCCTCATGGCCCGCCATCGGGACCCTCATCGGGTCCTCGATGCGGCACGTCGACGCGTGCCATGCCTTCAGACCAAGGCCAGCCGCCCGAGGGGGGCTTCGGCCCCTTTCGCGTACAGGTCCGAGAGCTGCTGGGCGGAGCGCGTCCAGTCACCGACATCCAGCGCCATGGCGTAGGCCGCCCGCGACATCCGCCGCCACGCATCCGGTGTGACCTGCGCCGCGCGGGCGATGGCCTCGGCCACCGCCGCGTCCGTGAGGCTGGTGACGACGAAGCCGGCCCCGAACCGCTCCACCGGCCCGCCGAGGCCGGTCCCCACCGAGACGATCAGCGGCAGACCGCCCAGGGCGGCTTCCAGGGCGCCGATCGGCATGCCGTCGAACCGGGCCGTCTGCACGAAGTAATCCCAGCCGTTCAGCGTCCGGACCTTGTCGGGTCCGAAGACGGGGGGACCGACGGTGACCCGGTCGGCGATGCCGTTCTCCCGGGCCATGGTCTGGAGCTGCTCGCGCCCGTCGGTGCCGGTGCCGGCGAAAGCCAGGTTGCCGGCCCCGCCCCGCGCGCAATGCTGGGCGAATCCGCCGAGCAGGAGGTCGAGTCCCTTGTGCTTGAGGGCGTAGCGTCCGCAGAAGCCGTAACTCGGGAATGCCTCGGAGATCAGCCGGTGCGCCGGCGGCGGCGGCGGCGCGTCGAAGGCGCTCGAATAGGCGGCGTTGGCGACGATCTCGATGCGGGCGCGCGGCGCGATCTGCCGGATCGTGGCGGCCTCGTGCTCGGTCAGCGCGTGGACGAAGGCGGCCTTTTCGAGCATGCGCCGCTCGAACACCGAGAGATAGAGGGCCGACGAGGGCCGCACCGCGCGCAGATGCTCGTCGTAGACATGGGCGTATCGCCCATGAATCGTGATGACGTAGCGCACGCCCCGTCGCGCCAGCTCCCGGCCGATGGAGAGCAGCATCGGACGGCGTCCGCCATGGATGTGGACGATGGTGGTGTCGTCCGCCCCCGCCAGCAGGGCCTCCACGAGGGCCGGGGCGAGGTTGACGAGGTGGCCGAACAGGCGCCTTCCCTCCAGCGGGAAGGCAAGGACCGGGACGTTCCAATCCGCGGGGTCCACCGGCCTGGCGGCATCGTGGAGGACGAAGACTCGCGCGTTCTGGCCCTGCCGCACCTGCTCGCGGGCGAGCCGGTTGGCCACGAGGTTGACGCCGTTGGCACGGGAGAGTTCGGCCTCCTCGACCACGAGGTGCCGGATGTCGAGCTGTCTGCTGGCGCTGGTCATGGATCCCCATCGGCGTCGTTCGCGCCCGGGGCGACGCCCCGGCAACGCGCCCGGACCGCGCTCCGGGACCAGATTGATGGTGTCAGCCCGTCTCCGGTCGCTCCGTTCGGTGTGTCGGGAGCGCGGGTCCCCTCTCTCCTGGAGGGAGGGGG
>JAKONB010000594.1 GCA_022702195.1 Beijerinckiaceae bacterium
GTGCGGACGCGATCGTTCGGTCCGTGGTGCATCATCCTGCTTGGTCGGCTGTCGATCTTGCGGAAGCGGGCGCAGGCCAGTTGGACCTCCGAGAAATCGGAGGCCACCCATGCGGCGATCGAGATCCGCCTGCACCTCCACGGCGAGCCGCCGGTCCCATTCACCCGGTGCTGGATCCTCGCCCAGGTCGACAACCATTCTTTCTTCGCCCGCAAGGGGACCACGAAAGCGAAGCGAGAGGATGCAACCGCATGGCTCGACGCTCTTAGGGCGCTCTGGCGGCGATACGTACCACAGGAAGGCGAGGCGACATGACGAACATCACCGACCTGGCGCGGCATTGGACCCGCCAGAGCGACAAGGGGAAGGGCATCCGGATCGAAGCCGATGCCCTCGACGTGCTCAACGCGATCGGCGTGGGCGAATTGATCATGGCGAAAGCCGCCGAGCACCAGAGAGAACAATGCAGCAGCCGGATTCAGAGCTCTACGCGCGCGGCAAATACCGCCTCGCCTATGACCGCCGACGGGACGGTTCTCTCCGATCGCCCTTCCTCCAGATCATCTGGTACGACGTCGCAGCAGGACGTAACCGCAGCCGCTCGACGGGCACAGAGGACGTCAAACAGGCGGAGGACGAGCTAGACCGGCTCTACCTCCAGCGCGAGCGCGGACAGGCAGTCTGCCATGCCTGCGGCCAGCTTTTGCGAGAGGGTGAGCGCCACCTTCTGACGACGACGATCGCCGATTATCTCGTCGCCCGCGAGTCTCGGCCAAGCTATGGCGCGATCAAGCCGCGTCTCGGTCACGTGACGGACTATCTCACCGCGACGAACCGCCTCGACACCGCCTGCGAAGACGTCGACGAGGACTGGATCGACGAATTCCGCAAATGGGCCATTGATGTCCCGATCGTTGCGCACAGCGGGGTGGAGCGGACGCGATCACCCGGCACGGTCGAGGCCAGCGTCCGGCAGCTGGCCGCAGCGGTCAATTTCGCACATGGGCGGAAGGACACGCTATATCCGGCCGGCTTCACGGCCAAGGCTCCATCGGAGGTCAGCCGGACGCCCAGCTATCGTGCCGACATCAAGACGCTTGGGGCGATGTTCCGCTATTGCGTCTGGCCAGAGCCGCTCGAGGGCGAGAGCGAGAAGGGGCTGGAGCGCCGCCGCCGAGACCGGGCGCAGCTGCATCGGTTCCTGCAAATCAGCGTCGCCACCTGGGCACGGCCGGACGCGGCGCATGACGTCTCGACCGACCGCAAGCGCGACCAGTGGAACACCAACGCGCGAGCACTGAACCTCAACCCGCGCGGCCGGGCCCAGACGAAGAAATACCGGCCTATCGTGCCGATCGCCCGACAGCTGGCGCCACTGCTCGATGCGAACGGCGCGGCGTTCTATGTCACCGTCGGCTCGGTCAAGAAATCGTTCGCGGCCATGCAGGCGGCCGTTGGGCTGCCGGGCGATGGCGAGAGCGGGATGAAGCTGATCCGCCGGTCCATGGCGCACCTAGCGCGGCAGCGCCTGGGTGAGCGCGACTGGGTCGAGGGGCAGATCATGCTGGGCCATCGGCGACCGTCAACCTCCGACGTTTATGCGCCGTTCGACACCGGCTATCTGGGCCGGGCGCTTGAGGTGACCGAGCAGATCATCGTCGAGATCGAGAAGGCTTGCCCGGGGGCGTTCACCGCCGCCGCCGATGCTGCCGAAAAGGCCCCGGTGTAACTCCGGTGTCAGACGGGTGATTACACCCTATGTTCCCCGCTTGTTCTGTGAGAGATAGTGCGATTTAGCGCATGGAAATGGCGGAAATCCTACTATCTCTTGCCTTCGGGAGGCAGGGGCCGGAGGTTCGAATCCTCTCTCCCCGACCATTTCTTGACATCGATGGCGTGAAATCACCCCTTGCCGGGGCACCGCCCTATATTCTCCGCCGACGCTCGGCCGTGACGCACGTCACGATCGCTCCGGCGACGGCGGAGGCTATCCCTTCTCGGTCACTTTTGCGTCCTGCCGCGTTATGCCACGCGAAAAGGAGACGCCGTCATGTCCACCAGGGTTCTGATCACCGGCGCGAGCATTGCTGGCAACACGCTGGCCTGGTGGCTGGGCCGTGCGGGGTTCGACGTGACGGTCCTCGAACGCGCGGCGGGCTTTCGCGATGGCGGCCAGAATGTCGACATTCGGGGCGTCGGACGCGCGGTGCTGCGCGACATGGGGCTGGAAGACGAAGCGCTGGCGGCGGGAACCGGTGAAGAGGGCACCGTCTGGATCGATGGGGAGGGGCGGATCAAGGCGCAGTTCCTGACCGATGAGATGGGCGGCGACGGTCCCACGGCGGAGATGGAGATCCTGCGCGGTGATCTGGCACGGCTGTTGTACGACCGGGCGAAGGACCATGCGCGCTATCGTTTCGGCGATCACGTCACCACGATCACCGAGACGAGCGGCGCGGTGGAGGTCGCCCTGGCGAGCGGCGCGACCGAGACGTTCGATACGATCCTGATCGCCGAGGGTGTCGGTTCGGCCACCCGGGAACTGGTTTTCCCAGGCGAGAACCGGCCACGCTGGATGAATATGACGATGGCCTACTTCACCATCCCGCGTGTCGCCGATGACGATCGCCTCTGGCGCTGGTATCACACGACCGGCGGGCGGAGCATCTCGCTGCGTCCCGACCGGCACGATACGACCCGCGCGATGCTGTGTATCCAGAAGCCGCCCGAGGGCGAGCAGGCATGGGACCGGGCGCGGCGAAAGGCCTGGCTGCGCGAAACCTTCGCGGATGCCGGATGGCAGGCGGACCGTGTCCTGGCGGGCATGGAGGACAGTGCCGATTTCTACTTCGACGTGTTGCGCCAGGTGAAGATGCCGCGATGGGCGCGCGGACGGGTGGCGCTGTGCGGCGATGCGGCCTGGTGCGTGACCCCGCTTGGTGGTGTCGGTGCGACGCTGGCGGTCACGGGCGCGCGGGTGCTGGCGGGGGAGATGATCCGGTCGAAC
>JAKONB010000036.1 GCA_022702195.1 Beijerinckiaceae bacterium
ATCGCATCCGGCCAGGGGCCCCGTTGCGTTGACAGATGGCAGGCCGGTGCCGATACCCGCCCGGTCCCGGAGCCGTCGGACTCGCAGCGCGTGGACGCGGAGATTCGGGATCCGGAGCCCATGCAGAAGCGGACGTTCAAGACGGCGGTGATGGTGGTCCACGATCTCGTGGCGACCGCCCTGGCCGTGACCCTCACCTTCGTGGTCCGCTTCAACGGGGATTTCCTCGCCGAGCGCGTGCACGCCCTGCCCCTGCTGCTGCCGCCCTTCCTGGTCTTCGCCGGGCTCACCTACGGGTATTTCCGGCTCTATCGGACGAAGTGGCGCTTCGCCTCCCTGCCCGATCTGGCTTGCATCGTGCGGGCGGCGACATTCCTCGCCCTGACCTTGCTGATTCTCGACTACGTGCTCGTTTCCGCGACGCTGTACGGGTTCTACTTTTTCGGCAAGATCGCCATCGCCCTGTATTGGGTGTTGCAGATCTTCCTGCTCGGCGGCCCGCGCCTCGCCTTCCGCTACCTGAAATACGCCCGGACGCGGCAGAGTCAGGCCCGTTCGGCGACCATTCCCACCCTGCTCCTCGGACGCGGTTCGGATATCGAGCTGTTGGTGCGCGCCATCGAGGCCGGATCGGTCAAACGCCTCAGCCCGAAGGGCATCCTGTCGCCGCGCGCCGACGAGACCGGGCAGATGATGCGCGGCGTGCCGGTCCTGGGCGGTTTCGCCGATCTGGAGCGGGTGGTGGCGTCGCTGGCGCAGGAGGGCACGCCGGTGCGCCGCCTCGTGGCGGTGCCGAGCGCCCTGGCGCCGGAAGCCGCCCCCGACGACCTGATCGCCCGCGCCCGCCGCCTCGGCCTGCCGCTCTCGCGGGTGACGAGCCTCGGCGAGGGCCGGCGCGACGCCGAACTCGCCCCCCTCGAGATCGAGGATCTGCTGCTGCGGCCCACCGTGGCTATCGACCGGCCGCGCCTCGCGCGCTTTCTCACCGGCCGCCGCGTCGTGGTGACCGGGGGCGGCGGTTCGATCGGCTCGGAGATCTGCACCCGGGCCATCGCCTTCGGGGCCTCGGCCCTGCTGGTGCTGGAGAATTCGGAGCCGGCCCTGCACGGCATCCTGAGCCAGCCGGCCCTGGCCGAGGCGGATGCCGCGGTGACGGGCGTGCTCTGCGATATCCGCGACCGCGACCGCCTGATGGAGGTCGTCGCCGCGTTCCGGCCGGATTACGTGTTCCACGCCGCCGCGCTGAAGCAGGTGCCCTACCTGGAGCGGGACTGGACCGAGGGCGTCAAGACCAACGTGTTCGGCTCGCTCAACGTGGCGGATGCCGCCGTGGCGGCGGGCGCCCGCGCCATGGTGATGATCTCCACCGACAAGGCGATCGAGCCGGTGTCGCAGCTCGGGGCCACGAAACGGTTCGCCGAGATGGTCGCCCAGGCGCACGATGCCGAGCAGGCCGCTCGGCCCGACGCCCAGGCCACGCGCCTCGTGGCGGTCCGCTTCGGCAACGTGCTGGGCTCCGTCGGGTCGGTGGTGCCGGTGTTCAAGGCGCAGATCGCCCGTGGGGGGCCCGTGACGGTGACCCACCCGGAGATGGTGCGGTATTTCATGACCGTGCGGGAGGCCTCCGACCTCGTCCTCACGGCCGCTTCCCATGCCGACCGCGAGGCCCGCGCCACGGGCTCGGACAACGACCAGCGGGCGGCGGTCTACGTGCTCAAGATGGGCCAGCCCGTCCGCATCCGCGATCTCGCCGAACGCATGATCCGGCTCGCCGGATTCGAGCCGGGGGAGGATATCGAGATCGTGTTCTCGGGCTCCCGCCCGGGGGAGCGCCTCAACGAGATCCTGTTCGGGCAGGAGGAGCCCCGGGTGGCCCTGGCCGGGATCGACGGGGTGATGGCGGCGAGCCCGGTCTTCGCCGACCGGGCGGTGCTGGAAGCCTGGGTCGCCCGCCTGCGCCGGGCCGTGGCGGCCCAGGACCGGGACGCGGCCGAGGCGGTGTTCGAGGAGGCGATCCCCGCCTTCCGGCAGCGGGCCGGCGGCTCCACGGAAGCCGCCAGGATCCCGGCGGAGCGACGCACCCCCGTCCCGACCGTCTGACCCGATCCCCCCTTTCGGGAACTCCCGGCCGCCCTGCGCGGTTTTCACCGCCTGTCCCGAGGGGAACCAACGGCTGCGCTTCGTCATTGAGGCGCAGATCATGGATCGGCCGACGCAGATGCGTGGCGTTCTTTGCGTCCCGACACCCATGCAGGAGGATTGACGTGCAGACAGTTTCCAAATTCCTGGCCGGTGGCGTGCTGGCGATGAGCCTCGTCGCCGCGCCCGCCTTCGCGCAGGGCATCTCCATCGGACCCGGCGGCGTGCAGGTCGATCCCGGCTACCGCCGCGGCTACGACGATCGCGGCCCGCCGCGCAGCGAACTGACCCGTGGTGAGGCCGCCCGGATCGCCCGCCGCGAGGGGCTGGTGGACGTGGACGGCGTCGACCGTCGCGGCCCCCGGTTGATCGTGCGCGGCTCGGATCGGCGCGGCGACGACATCACCGTGGTGCTCGACAGCCGCTCGGGCGACGTTCTCGACGTCCGCCGCTGATTCCGCCACGCGGACGAGGCGACGCGGCCCGGCTTCACCGCCGGGCCTTTTTCATGCCCGATGCGAGATCGGCCGGGCGGGTCCGGTGAAGGCCGGCGGGCATTCCCCATGCCCCACGCGGCTTCACCCCCGCGCGCGGTTCTCGCGCCGGGGGCATGGCCCAAGAAGCACCGAACGGGGACGCGGGACGCCGCGGAACCCTCGTTTGCGCTGTAACTGTTGCCGGTTCCCCGGCGTCCCTCGGGCTCCGGCGTCTCCGCCGGGGCCGTTCTCGCGTCGCGGTGTCTCCAACGGGTCTCGTG
>JAKONB010000059.1 GCA_022702195.1 Beijerinckiaceae bacterium
GAGCAATTCGCGGCACGAGATCTGCCCCTGCTGCAGGGGAATCGCGAAATAGACGTTCTCGGTGGTCAGGGTCTCGCCCGCCTTGAGATCGCGCTTGGCATAGACGCCGCGCACGAGGGCATCGAGGTAGCGCACCTCCTTCTCGGGGGGGACACGCTTGGCGGTGCCTGGCGCGCCGCACATCTCCCGCGCCTTCTTGAAGGCCTTGAACCAGGTGTCGACCTGATCGGGCCGCGAGCAATAGGGCGAGACCGGGATGCCGTCGGCCTCGATGTCCACATGGCGCTCGAAGGTCCGGGCGCCCTTGGCGTAGGCCATCATCACCGAACTGTGCCAGTCGTGATACTCGTGCGTCGAGTATCCGATCACGTTGCCCGGGTAACGATCGATGAGAAAATCGATCTGATTGAGTTCGAGCTCGCTGTCCTCGGCCGGGTAGATCGAGACGCAATGGTTGATCGCCAGCGGGATGCCGCGCTTGTTGAAGTACCCGACGATGTCATCGACATCCTTCAGGGACGATCCTCCGGTGGACATGATCGTCGGCTTGCCCGTCCGGGCGATGGTCTCGATCAGGACCCAATCCTTGATGTCGGAACTGGCGATCTTGATGATCTGCACGCCGAACTCGACGCATTTGGCCACCGAGGCCTCGTCGAACGGCGTCGCCATGGTGATCATGCTCATGCGCCGCACGGCCTGGACCATGCGGGCGTAACTGTCCCAGGGCATCTGGGTGTCGAGGGTCTTCTTGACGTAGCGGATGTCGTCGCGCGACCGGAAGTCCTTATGGACGAAGGCGTCCACGTCGCGGAACTGCAGTTTCAGGGCCGCCCTGACCCCGTTGAACCGGGCCACTTGCCCGCATTCGCGGATGATCCGCAATCCGCGGTCGAGGTTGCCCCAGTGATTGCTGGCGAGTTCCAGGACGAAGAGATCCTGGAAGATGTCGGCATCCTTCATCGTGACGTTCCCACATGCAAAAGTTTCATGTCCGCCCTCGTCCCGGCATCATGACCGCAGCCGCGTGACCACCGAGAAGATCCAGCCCGTGCGCCCGCCCGCCGTGACCGGGTGCGAGCGCCGCTCCAGCACCGCGAGGCCGGCCCGGGCCGTCATGGCATCCACGCCCGCCTCGCTGAAGAAATTGATGTGCTCGTGCCAATGCCGCTTCGCGCCGGCACGGTCCGCCGAAGCCGGCTGGCGCATCAAGGCCTCGTGGGGAAATTCGAGATACAGAAGGGTGTCGGCGCTCATCGTCCCGGCCATCTCGCGCAGGAGATCGCCCGGATAGGGGACGTGCTCGAGCACCTGTGCCGAGACGATGAGATCGTAGCGATGGGATCTCGCCTGTTCGAGGCCGACGCGCTCGGCGCCCGCGACGACGGCCTTGTCGGAGATGTCGGTGACGTGGTGGAGCGCGGCGCTTGCCCTGAACGGTGTGTTGAGGCCGGTGTCGCCGCCCCAATCCAGCACCCGGGGAGCCGGCCGGACATAGGGGGCGAGGATCGCCTCGATCTGCGGGATGTAGGGGCTGCCTTCGGTCAGAGCGGTGTTGCGCGCGCCGTATCCCGGCTCGAAACGCTCGCGGGCCGCGCAATATTCGGGTCCGCGATAGTCCCGATAGAGCGCCGCCATCTCCTCGTCGTCGAAGCGCATGTCGAGGAAGATCGAACCGCAATCCCGGCAGGCGAGCGTGTTGCAGAGGCTGTAGGCCCGGCCCGGCGCGAGGTCGCGCATGGTCCAGGCCGGCGTGACCTCGGTGGTCTCCCAACCGAAGATGCGATGCGCGAGGAACGGCATCAGCACAGCGGGGCTCGCGCGCAGTTCCGTGCCGTCGCAGCAGACGCAGCGCTTCGCGATCTTCATACACCCCTCCCCCGGCCCCGCCACGCGATGCGACGGAACCATCCGCCGATGCAAGGCTCGCGGAATGCACCGCATGGGAAGCGTTAAGAGTGCCTCACGAAACTCCCGATCCCCGCCGTTTCTCCCGGAATCAGGACGGCGCGGCGGGGGTTTTGTGAGAGACAGGCAGCTAGCCCTTCGCGGATCGGTCGCGCATACACGGGACCGGGACAGGCTGGCTCGGTCAGCGCTCGGGGGCGGCCGCAGGGCCGGAGGTTTATGGCGAAGCTAGCCACGACGAAGGCCGATGCGCCGGAGCTCAAAGCGGACGAGCTCCGCGAAGAAATCCTGCGCCTCGTCGCCCTCTATGCCGAGACGGCGCATGCACCGGCCCCGTTCGAGGCCGGCCGCTCGGCCGTGCCGGTTTCCGGCCGGGTCTACGGTGCCCGGGAGATGCAGCTCCTCGTGGATTCCGCCCTCGAGTTCTGGCTCACCACCGGGCGCTTCAACGCGGAATTCGAGGCGCGCCTCGCCCGCATCATCGGCGTGCGCTACCTGCTCACCTGCAATTCCGGCTCCTCGGCCAACCTGCTCGCCGTCTCCGCCCTCACCTCCCATCTGGTGGGCGAGGACCGGCTGCGGCCGGGCGACGAGGTGATCACCTGCGCCACCGGCTTTCCCACCACGGTGAACCCGATCCTGCAGAACGGGCTCGTGCCGGTCTTCGTCGATGTGGACATCCCCACCTACAACATCGACGTCAGCCAGTTGGAGGCGGCCCTGTCGCCGCGCACCCGGGCGATCGTGCTCGCCCATACGCTGGGCAACCCGTTCGACGTGGCGGCCGTCACCGCCTTCGCGGCCAAGCACGGCCTCTTCCTGGTGGAGGATTGCTGCGACGCCCTCGGCGCGACCTATGAGGGGCGCCAGGTCGGCACCTTCGGGGATGTCGGCACCTTGAGCTTCTATCCCGCCCACCACATCACCATGGGGGAAGGCGGCGCGGTCTTCACCGGCACGAGCCGGCTGAAGCGGGCGATCGAGTCCCTGCGCGACTGGGGCCGCGACTGCTACTGCGCCCCGGGCGAGGACAACACCTGCAAGAAGCGCTTCGACTGGAAGCTCGGCGACCTGCCGCACGGATACGACCACAAGTACACGTATTCGCACCTCGGCTACAACCTGAAGATTACCGACATGCAGGCGGCGGTGGGTGTCGGCCAGCTCGACCGGCTCGACGGCTTCATCGCGGCGCGCCGGCGCAACTTCGACCTGCTCAGCGAAAGCCTCGCCCCGCTCGCCGACCGGCTGATCCTGCCCGAGCCGACGCCGGGCAGCGACCCGTCCTGGTTCGGCTTTCCCGTCACCCTCCGGGAATCCGGGCGGCGCAACGACCTCGTCCAGTTCCTCAACCGGCGCCGGATCGGCACCCGGCTGCTGTTCGGCGGCAACATGATCCGCCAGCCCTACATGCTCGACCGCGCCTACCGCACGGTGGGGGACCTTCCCGCCAGCGACCGCGTGATGACCGACACGTTCTGGATCGGCGTCTATCCGGGGATCGGGCCGGAGGCGGTGGCCTTCGTGACGGAGGCGATGGGCGATTTCTTTGCCGGA
>JAKONB010000083.1 GCA_022702195.1 Beijerinckiaceae bacterium
CTCGGATTCAGTTCGGGCCTGCCCTTCCTCCTCGTCTACGTGACGCAATCGGCGTGGCTGTCAGACGCCAAGGTGCCGATCGGCATCCTCGGGCTGATGAGCGAACTCACCCTCGCCTACAAGTTCAAGTTCGTCTGGGCGCCGTTCCTCGACCGCTACGACGCCCCGGTCTTCGGCCGGCTTCTCGGCCGCCGCCGGAGCTGGATCGTCGTCTCGCAGCTCGCTGTGATGGCGACGCTGGCCGGCATCGCCTTCGGCGACCCGGCCCATTGGCTGGCCTGGACGATCGTCTTCTCCCTGGCGCTGGGCTTTGCCGGCGCCACCCAGGACGTGGTGATCGACGGCTGGCGCATCACCGTGGCGCCGCCCGAGCGCCAGGCGCTCATGTCGTCCTGGTCCGAGGTGGGCTGGCGCCTGGGCACCTTCGCGGCCGGCGCCGGGGCGCTCTACCTGTCCGACGCCTTTGGCTGGCGCGCTGCCTACCTGTGCATGGCCGCCCTGATGCTGCCCGGTCTGATCGCCGCCCTCCTGGCCCCCGAGCCCGAATCCGACCGCCACGCGCGCCACGACCATCCGGGCTTCGTCGAGACCGTGGCGGCGCCGATCCGCGACCTCGTGCACCGTCTCGGGCCGATGGCGATCCCGACCCTGCTGCTGGTGGCCGGGTTCCGGATGCCCGGCTACGTGTCGAGCGCCATGGCGTTGCCGCTGTTCAAGAGTCTGGATTACTCGAACACCGACATCGCTACGGTCACCAAGCTGTTCGGCTTCGCCGTGGCCCTCGGCGGCACTTTCCTGGCGAGCTTCATCGTGCCGCGGATCGGCCTGATGGCGAGCCTGTTGGTCGGCACCGTCTTCGGCTCGGCCTCGCATCTCAGCCTCGCCTATCTGGCCGTCTACGGCGGTCATGGCGGAGATGCGTTCTGGACCTTCGCGGTCACGGTGAGCATCGACAGCTTCGCCTACGCCTTCGCCTCCATCGTGCTGATCACCTTCATGTCGACCCTGGTGGCCACCGAGCACGCGGCCAGCCAATACGCGCTGCTGACCTCCCTCTGCGCCCTGCCGGGCAGCCTGCTCGCCGGAACCTCGGGCTTCGTCATCGCGGATATCGGCTTCGCGTGGTTCTTCGTCGGCACCGCGCTGATCGGTGTCCCCGTGGCGATCCTGTGCGCCTATGTCTGGCGGGTCGGATTGCCGCCGGCCGCCCGAGCGCCGGACGGCGCCTGAGCCCGGAGGGAAACGCCGGAGCGCTCCGGAGACGAGCGCGGCATTCCGGGGACACCGGACGCGAAAGCGGCTTTGCCGGCCCCCGGCCATTGACGCGAGGAGAAGCGTCGCCATACGCCAGGGCCATGCGTATGCGGCGGCCCAGTTGGAGCGTTTGCCGCGCGGTCATTGCCGTGGCCGCGCTGTACGCGGTCGCGCTCCAAGCCCTGTTCGGCGGCCTGATCGGCCTTCGCATGCTCGATCCGGCCCATACCCTCTGCCTGCAGGAGAGCGACACCGGGCAGAACGAGACCGGCCAGACCCCGCCCCTCCACCATCACCTCTCCTGCTGCACCGCCGCGCAGATCGCGCCCGCCCTCGACGTGCCCGTCCTCGCATCGGCCGCCATCGCCTGGCCGGCCCGCGCGGTCGCCCGTACCGTGTGGCGCCCCGAGATCGTCGCCGCGCCCCGTGCCCCCCCCGGCATCAGTGCCGGTCCCCGAGCGCCCCCCGTCGCCTGATTGATCGCCGGTTCCCCGATCTCTCAGACCACGGACCCATGCCATGTACCCCGTCACCCGGGCGGCCCTGTGCGGCGCCCTGTCCCTGCTGCCATTCGCGCCGCCCTGCATTGCCGCCCAAGGCGACGGAGATGCCGTGATCCTCTCGGAGATCAGCGTATCCGGCGACGGCTCCGGGCCGCGCCCGGCGACCATCCCCTTCGGCGTCGCGGCGCCGCCGGGTTCGGCTCCCAGCGTCATCGAGCACCCCGTCGGGCAGATCGTGTCCAGCGTCGGGCGCGACAGCACCGTCACAGACCGGCCAGCCACCAATATCGGTTCGGTGCTGCTCAACAGTCCGGGCGTCACCGTACGCCAGGGCAACGGCGCCCGCGACGTGATCATCTCGATCCGCGGCAACAATGCCCGCTCCACCGGCATCACCAAGAACACCGTGGTGCTGGAGGACGGGTTCATCCTCACCCAGCCGGACGGCGCCTCGCGCTTCGATCTGGTCGATCCGCGCGCCTATGGCCGCATCGACGTGTTCCGCGGGCCGCAATCGGCCCTGTTCGGCAATTACGCCACCGGCGGGGCGCTGGCCTTCCGCACCCGGACGGGCCGCGAGATCGCCGGCTACGAGATCGGCACCGATGCGGGCAGCTTCGGCTATCTCAGCAATTATTTCACCGTGGGCGGCGTCAGCGGCCCGGTGGAGATCAGCCTGTTCGCCAGCGACGCCCGCGCCAACGGCTACCAGGACCATAGCTCCTACGACACTCAGACCGTCAACCTGCTGGCGAGCTACACCCCGACGCCCGACCACCGCTTCACCCTCAAGGTGATCAACAATCAGGTCCAGGCGGACCTGCCGGCCCGGTCCTCGCTGAATCAGTTCCGGATCAATCCGTATCAGCGCGGCTGCGCGGCTGCGGCCACGGCCGCACCGGGCTGCACCCTCACCAACCTCTTCGTCAACGGCGCCTTCGGACCGACGGTGGGGTTGACCGGCGACCAGGCCGCCTTCGGCCGCAACGACCGGCGCACCATCGCGGCCCTGCGCTGGGAGCACGACATCGACGCGCAGACCACTTGGCGCACGCAACTCGGCTTCGATGAGCGCAACTTCAATCAGCCGTTCTACACCACCTCGTCACGCGGCTCGTATCCGTCCTGGAATTTCCTCACCGACCTGACCCAGCGCTACGACCTGTTCGGGATGCCGGCGGTGGGCTACGTGGCACTGGCCTACAACACCATCGACAACCACATCACCACCTACAACCGCGCCCCCTATGGCGGCCCCACGCTCGGCGCGCTGATCGGCAACCAGGTGGCGGTGCAGTCGAATCTCGGCGGGCGTGCCCGCACCGAGGTGGCGCTCTCCGAGCAATGGACCGGCGTGGTCGGCATCAGCGCCGAGAACACCCGCATCACCGGCCGCAACGACGCCTATGCCTATTCGGCGGCCGGCCGCACCACCACCGTGGCCGATGCGAACCGGAGCTTCCTCAACGTCGCGCCGGAACTCGCCCTGGTCTACCGGCCGAGCATCGAATGGACCCTGCGCGGTCGGGTCGCCACCGGCTACACCACCCCGGCGGCGAGCAACCTGTTCGTCACCGCCGCCGGCCTGCCCGGCAACAACACCGCGCTCCAGACCCAGGAGAATCTGGGTTTCGACCTCGGCGCCGACTGGACCCCGGTGGAGAACCTGCGCCTCTCGGTGACCGGCTTCTACGAGTTCTTCCGCAACGAACTCGTCTCGCAATCCCCCGGCGCGGGCTTGCAGAGCTACACCTTCAACGCGCCCGCCTCCGAGCATCGCGGCATCGAGGTCGGGGCCGACTGGGCCTTCGCCCCGGGGTGGCGGGCGGTGGCCGCCTATACGTTCGACGACCAGATCTACACACGCTACGTCGAGCAGCTCAGCGCCGGTGCCTTCTCGTCGCGCTTCGACCGGGCCGGCAAGGCGATTCCGGGCGTGCCCGCCAACCAGCTCCTCGCCCGGATCGGCTACGACCAGCTCACCGGACCGCTGGCTGGGCTCGGCGGCTATGTCGAGACCGTGTTCCAGGACGGCTTCTACCTCGACAACGCCAATCAGCTGAAGGCGCCCGGCTACGCCATCGTCAACGCCAACCTCCACTACGCCACGGACCTGCCGGGCGGCTACGCCAAGCGGCTCACTCTCTATGCCGAGGTCCGCAACGTCTTCGACACGACCTACGCCGTCTCGGCGCAGAACCTCGCCAACTCGCTCAGCGCCACCACCGGCCTCCAGAACGGGGGGGGCGTGCTGGCCGGCACCACCGGCTCGATCTATGCGGGCGCGCCGCGCAACGTCGTGGGGGGCCTGAAACTGTCGTTCTGAACGTCTCCGGCGAAACTCTCGCTGCGCGGTCCTGCTTCCAGCGAGACACAGTGGGGATCGGGCGCTTCGTGAGGCACTCTGAGCTCAGATCGCCAGCGCATCGCGCTCGGCGTGGAGATGCGCGATCAGGCGCTCCGCGAGGCGGCCCGGCGGCCGTCCAAGCGGGCGGATCAGCACCGTCTCGATGGGGATTCGGGGGGTGAACGGCCGCAGCACGATGGGCAGGCCGGTCAGCTCCCGCGCCGGGAGCGGATCGACGATGGCGAGCCCAAGCCCCTCGGCCACAAGGCCGCAGCGGGCGGCGGTGTACTGGGCCATCAAGGCGAAGCGCGGCGCGAGACCGTCTTGTGCGAACGCGGCCTCCACCGCCTGCTGGAACTGGCCCGGCGCCCCGGCGACGAGGGTCTCGCCCGCCAGATCCGCGATCCCGATCCTCCGCCGGGACGCGAGGGGGTGGCGGCGCGGCAGGGCGCAGACCGCATCGAGCGTGAGGAACGGCTCGGCCATCGCCCCCGCATAACCGGCGCGGGGCCGCACCAGGCCGAGATCGCACTGGCCCGAAGCGACCCAGGACCAGATCGTCTCGGGGGCCGGCACATGGACCGCGATCCGCACGCCGGGGCACTCGGCGCTCCACCGCCGGATCGCCCGCGGCAGCAGGCGCGAGGCGAGGGAAGGCTGGCACGCCACCCGCAACGGTCCGGTGCCGAGCTCGCGGATCGCCCGCGCGGCCTCGCGCAGATGGTCGAGCCCCGCATAGCTCCGCTCGACCTCGCGGGCGAAGGCCTCGCCCTCCTGGGTCGGCATGGCACTCCCCTGCCCGCGCACGAACAGGGGGAAGCCGAGTTCGGCCTCAAGCTGCGCGATGGCGCGGCTCACATGCGGCTGGCCGATGCCCAGGGCGGCGGCGGCGCGCGTCATTCCGCCGTGGCGCAGCACCGCGCGAAACAGATCGAGATGAGCCGGATTCATCATGCCTCATCTGCATGAAAACAGAGCGATCAGGCATTTGACGGCATGGCGCCACGGTGGTTGTCAATCTCGCGGGAACGGGATGGGGAACAGGGCGCGATGCGGCGGACCAATGCGGGATGGATCAGCGGGCTTATCGGGGTGATCATCTTCAGCGCCTCGCTGCCGGCCACCCGCGTCGCGGTGGGCGGCTTCACGCCGCTGTTCCTCACCTCCGCGCGCGCGGTCATCGCCGCCCTTCTCGGCGCCGTGCTGCTGCTCGGCTTCCGTGAGAAGCGCCCCGAACGGCGTGACCTCGTCCCGCTCACCATCGTCGCGCTGGGCGTGGTGATCGGGTTTCCGCTGCTCACCGCCCTCGCCCTGCAGCACATCACTTCGGCGCATTCCATCGTGTTCATCGGGCTCCTGCCGCTCGCCACGGCTCTCTTCGGGGTGATCCGCGGTGGCGAACGGCCCAAACCGGCCTTCTGGCTGTTTTCCGGCCTCGGCAGCGCGGTGGTGGCGGGCTTCGCCCTGTGGCAGAGCGGTGCCGCCTCGGCGACGGGCGACCTCCTGATGGTCGCCGCCATCCTGGTCTGCGGGCTCGGCTATGCCGAGGGGGCGACCCTGTCGCGGCGGCTCGGCGGCTGGCAGGTGATCTCCTGGGCGTTGGTCCTGGCCCTGCCGGTGATGGCCGGGCTCGCCCTGGCGACCCGGCCCGCGGCCTGGACCGGCATCGGCCTGGCGGCCTGGGCCGGCCTTGCTTATGTCTCCGTCTTCAGCATGCTGGTGGGCTTCGTGTTCTGGTATCGCGGGCTGGCCTTGGGCGGAATCGCCGGGGTCGGCCAGCTCCAATTGCTCCAGCCCTTCTTCGGTCTGGCGCTGGCGGGCCTGCTCCTCCACGAGCCGGTGGCCGCCGGCATGCTGGTGGTGACGGGTCTCGTCGTCCTCTGCGTGGCGGGGGCCAAGCGCTATGCCTGAGCTTTTCGTCGGTGCGCTCCTGGCGATGGCGGCCGGAGGCAGCGTCGTCACCCAGCAACTGCTCAACGCCCATCTGCGGGCGGCGCTGGGTTCGGCGGTCTGGTCGGGCTTTGCCAGCTACGCCGTCGGACTCGCCTGCATGGGGCTGCTGGCGATCGCCCTGCGCGATCCGGTGCCGAGCCTGGGCTCGGCGGCGCGCGTGCCGTGGTGGGGCTGGAGCGGCGGGGTGTTCGGCGCCGCCTTCATCGCCCTTGGCATCCTCCTCGTGCCACGGCTCGGGGCCGCCAGCT
>JAKONB010000087.1 GCA_022702195.1 Beijerinckiaceae bacterium
CCAGCCGCCGGGGCCGGGATTGGGGTCGCAGCCGCCGTCCGCGTAGGCGATGGTTCGCATGAATCCTCGATCGGGCGCGTGGCGATCGACCCGCCGCGGCGGCCGATCGGAAGTTTCGGGCGCCGCCCATAGCACGAAGCGGCGTGGGCGGGGACTCCCCCGCATGGGGCTTCGATGCGGCCGGAACACCCCGGCGGGCGCAAGGGTGCGATGCGGTCAGGGTGTGGAACACCGAATCGGCGCGACCGTTGCCGCACCAACCGAGGCACATCGCTTCCAAGCGCCCGCAACGGTCCGAACCAAGGAATAAGAATGATGACCCACTCCAAGATCCTCGCCGCCCTCGGCCTCTCGGTCGCCGTGCTGTCGACCCCCGCCCTGGCCCAGGATCCCCTGTCGTTCCGCGTGTCGCCGCAATTCGACGCCAACGCCCCCGAGGCCACCGACACCTCCGCCTTCCGCTCGGCCGCCCTGCGCTCCGATGCCGTGAGCATCGAGTCGAGCCGCATCGCCCTGGAGCGGTCGCGCAACCCCCGCGTGCGCGCCTACGCCAACAACGTCCTGGTCGAGCGCAAGGCCACCACCCAGGCGCTCCTGCCGGAAGGCACCTCGCTGACCGCCGGCGGCACCGTGGTCTCCGACACGCAGCCCTTCGAGACCCGTCTCGACAACCCGGTGGGCGTGGTGCTGGCACCGGTGACCATCTCGGCCGGCATCGCGCAGCGGATCGTCGGCGGCGTGCTGGGCGGTGTCGGCCTCGTCGACAACAGCCCCGCCGAGCCCGGCCGCCGGGTCGCCATCGGCGCCGAGGGCCAGGCCCGCATCGATCGCCTGAAGTCCGCTCCGACCTCGCGCGACTTCGACCGGACCTACGTCTCGCAGCAGGCCCGCTCGGATGCCCGCACGCTCGGCCTGTACGCCGCCTATTCCCGCAACGGCGACAGCGCCCAGGGCCGTGAGTTCGCCAACCAGGCGCTGCCCTACATCGCCGGCGAGCATGCCCATTCGGCCGATCTCGCCGACCGGGTGAACTGAGCCGCACGCATCTTGCCCCCGGTGACGGATGTCATCGGGGGCGGGGCAGGCTGGAACGAAGAAGGGCCGCTCTCCCCCGGAGAGCGGCCCTTCTTCGTTCTACAGTATCGTCGTTTTCCGAAAGCCGGAGACCACCTTTCGGGACGATGATCTGAAACCTTCGGCTTGCCGGATCAGATCGCGGCGGCCGGATCGCCCCCGAGGGGATTGCCCTCGTCCTCGTTGCGGGTGTCGCGCCGACGGCGTGAATTCCCCCGGTCCATCAGCGAGCGGCCCAGAGCCCGCAGCGGCGCGGTGAGGCGGCGGGCATCGTCGGCCCGCTCCATGAAGCGCTCGCCGCCGCGGATCTCCTTGTCGAGCTTGGCCATGGTGCGGGCCAGCGCCGGATCCTCGTCGTCCAGCCAGACCTCGACGGTGCGGGCGAAGGCTATCACCACGCCCTGGAGCTTGAGGCGCCCGAGCGGCCCCTCGGTGCTGATGCCGGCGGCGGCCAGCATGAAACGATGGGAGTTGAGCGCGACGCCGTTCAGCGCCATCAGCGAGAGCGGGTCGCCGCGCAGGGCGAACGTGATGCGGCGCAGGGCGTCCTTGTATGGCGCCATCGCGTCGAGCCGGCGCATCAGCACGTCGAACAGGCGCTCGCGGGTCGGCTCGTCGGCGAGGTCGGAGGAATCGCCCTCCAGCACCGTGCGGTCGATCATCTTGGCGAGACCGCCCAGCACGGCCCCCTTCGACGGAAACAGGTCGCGGAACTCGGCCAGGGTCAGCCCAGCCTCACGGGCGATGTCGCCCACCTCGATGTCGTTCCAGGGCTGCTCCGCCGCCAGCCGCATCAGCGCCTCGACGGCGGCTTCGCGCGGCGGGAGCTTCGGGGGGGCGTCGGCGGTGATGTTCGCGGGGGGCTTCGCCATGGCGGTTCGGTCCTCGTCTAACCTCCCCACCATGTAGGGTGAGGCAGCCGGAGCGTTCAGGGGGATGCGTCAGCCGGACAGGGCGCCCGCCCGGTCCCGGGCCGCCCCCACCGCCTCGCGCATGAGGTCCGGCACCCCGCCGTCCCGCATGAGGACCGCGAGCGCCGCCGCCGTGGTGCCGCCGGGGGAGGTCACGTCCTGCCGCAGGTCGCCGGCCGCGCGGTCGGTGGCGTCGAGGAGGGCGGCCGCGCCCGACACCGTGCCGCGCGCCAGCCGCGCCGCCATGTCGGGCGGCAGGCCGGCGGCGATGCCGGCCTCGGTCATCGCCTCGGCCAGGAGGAAGACGTAGGCCGGCCCCGAGCCCGACACGGCGGTGAGCGCATCGATCAGCGCCTCGTCGTCCAGCCACTCGACCCGCCCGACGCTGGCCAGGAGCGCGTCGCCCTGCGCCCGCTGGGTGGCGTTCACCTCCGGGCTCGCCACCGCGCCGGTGGCGCCGCGCCCGATGCTGGCGGGGAGGTTGGGCATCGCCCGGATGATCGCGCGGGCGGCGGGGAGCCGGGCGCGCAGATTCGCGACGGTCTTGCCGGCCAGGATCGACACCACGAGGGTGCGCTCGTCGACGAGGGGCGCCAGCGCGGGCGCCGCCGCGTCGAGGCCCTGCGGCTTCATCGCCAGCACGAGGGCGTCGGACCGGGGGGGCGCCTCGGGGTTGAGGGCGAGGCCCCGCGCGGCGCAGAGCGCCCGGATCGCCTCGGAGGCATGGGGATCGATCACGGTGGTGCGGGCCGGGTCGAGCCCGCCGGCGAGCCAGCCGGTCAGCATGGCGCCGCCCATCTTGCCGGCCCCCACCAGGGTGAGGCTTGCCGGCCCCCACCAGGGTGGCGCTGGACGCCGTGCTGTTCGAGACCGAAGGCGAGGCGTGAGCGCGCCGTCGCGCGGGTCCGTCGCCCCGTCCCT
>JAKONB010000102.1 GCA_022702195.1 Beijerinckiaceae bacterium
GCGACGGGCGCCGCGGTCTCGGCGATCTTCTTGTGCAGCTCGCGCTTGATGAGGCGAGCGGTCTGCGACAGCTCGATCTCGCGCGCCTTGATGAGGAAGGCGTCGAGGCCGCCACGGTGCTCGACCGAGCGCAGGGCATGGGCGGTGACGCGCAGTCGGACGCGACGCTGAAGCGCGTCCGACTGCAGGGTGACCTGGCACAGGTTCGGCAGGAACCGGCACTTGGTCTTGCGGTTCGAGTGGCTCACGAGGTGGCCGGTCTGCACGGCTTTGCCCGTGAGTTCGCAACGGCGCGACATTGATTTAATTCCCGTCTCGTTCCGCATGTCCGACAGGGCGATGGCGGGATACCGGCGGCTCGCGCAACGGGTCTCTCGCACGCCAAGCCCGGTGGAGCGGCGTCTCATTGAAGGCGCGAGGCTATAGGGGAGAGGGGCCGGGGCAGTCAAGGCATCGGCCGATATTTCCCCGACCGTCTTGCCCGGTCATGACCCGGCCCGAACGATGTATTAACCATGGTCGGGAACGATGTCGGCCATACTCTTCCGGCCTTTTCGGGCCGGACGCAATCGCGAAACCCGAGTTCTCAGCCATGTGCGCCCAGCACCGTCTCCGCGCCGGCCGTCCCGGTACCATCCGTCTCGGCGTCAGCCGTCTCGGCACCGGCCTCCTCGCCCTCGCGGCGGTCGCCCTCACGGCCCCCGTCGCGCAGGCGCGGCCCAGGGCGGCGGCCCCGGCCACCGTCACGGTGGATTACGGCATCGCGCTGGCCGGCATCCCGATCGGCACCGCCCAGGTCTCGGGCGCCATCGAGAACACGCGCTACCGCATGGACGTCTCGGCGCGGCTCACCGGCCTCGTCGGAGCGGTGACGGGGGGCATGGGCTCGGCCCGGGCCAGCGGCCTCATCGCCACGGGGCCGCAGCCCAACGCCTTCGCGATCCAGACCAAGACCTCGAATTCCGGCATCGCCGTGCGCATGGCGCTGGCCCACGGCAACGTGACCCAGGCCGAGATCACGCCGCCGCTGGTGGATATGGGCGACCGCGTCCCGATCACCGCGGCCAACCGGCGCGGGGTGATCGATCCGGCCAGCGCCCTGCTGATGCCCGCCACCAGTCGTGGCGACCTGCTCGATCCGGCCAATTGCAACCGCACCCTGCCGGTCTTCGACGGGGCGACCCGGTTCGACGTGGTGCTGAGCTACGGCGAGACCCGCGCGGTGGAGAAGCCGGGCTATGTCGGCCCGGTCCTGGTCTGCAACGCCCGCTATCAGGCGATTGCCGGCCACCGGCCCGACCGGCCGGGGGTGAGGTTCATGGAGGAGAACCGCGACATGTCGGTCTGGCTCGCCCCGGTGGAGGGCACCCGCGTCCTGCTCCCCATCCGCATCGCGGTGCGGACCACGGTGGGCACCAACATCATCGAGGCGACCCGCTGGCAGCGCAGCGGCGGTCCTGCGACGTCCACAACAGCCGCGACGACGACGACGGCCGCAGCGCCTGGCGCAAGCATGGCCAGCCTGGGCGAGACCCGCTAAACGCGATCCATGCCGACCTGCCTCGCCCGCCTCGCCCTCGTCGCCCTCCTGCTCGCGGCGCCCGCCGCCGCCGAGCCCCTCAGCACCGATCCGATGGGGTGCGGCGGTGACGCCTATTCCTCCGCGCAGGTGACCGAGGGTCGCCCGCCCCGGCGCGGCCCGCTGGTCGCCATGCCCGACACCCTCTGCGCCGATCTGGCGGCGCCACCGAATCAGACGCGCATCGAGATCTACGGCCTGCCCGGTGTCGGCGATCGCATGGACGGCATTGGCGAGGACGAGGGTGATGCCCCATATGAGGGACGGCTCCGGCCTCCCCCGCGCCGGGGCGACTGAGCGTCCCATCCGAAAGGCCCGTCGCGCCGTCCCGTCTCACGCGGGGCACGGCGGCAGCCGGGCGTTCGGCGAGGCGCTCCGACACCGTGGCCCTCCCGCGCGACCGCGCCTCACCCGTCGCCGGCGTCTTCGCCGAAGGGACCGCCCCTCGCCCATGATGCGCCCCTCCCTCCCCCCGCAGGCCCGCGCACGCGGCGTCACGGCGGTGCTCGGGCCGACCAATACCGGCAAGACCCACCTCGCCATCGAGCGCATGCTCGCCCACCCGACCGGGATGATCGGCCTGCCCCTGCGGCTTCTGGCCCGCGAGGTCTACCTGCGGGTGGTCGCCAAGGTCGGCGCCGACAAGGTCGCGCTCGTCACGGGCGAGGAGAAGATCAAGCCGGACCGGCCGCGCTACTGGATCTCCACCATCGAGGCGATGCCGCGCGACCTCGACGTGGCCTACGTGGCCATCGACGAGATCCAGCTCGCCGCCGACATGGATCGCGGCCACGTCTTCACCGACCGCCTGCTGCACCAGCGCGGGCGCGAGGAGACCCTGCTCATCGGCTCCTCCACCATGCTGCCCCTGGTGCAGTCGCTGATCCCCGGCGTCCACACCACGACGCGGCCCCGCCTGTCGAAGCTCACCTTCGCGGGCGAGAAGAAGCTCGGTCGCCTGCCACGGCGCACG
>JAKONB010000394.1 GCA_022702195.1 Beijerinckiaceae bacterium
CCCCTGCTCGCCAGCGCCATCCTGGCGGGGGCCTCGGGCCAGCTGCGCAACGCGGCCACCACCGGCGGCAACCTCAACCAGCGCACCCGCTGCTATTATTTCTACGACACCGCCACCCCCTGCAACAAGCGCCAGCCCGGCTCGGGCTGCCCGGCCATCGGCGGCGTGAACCGCATCCACGCGATCTTCGGCGCCAGCGAGTCCTGCATCGCCACCCACCCCTCCGACATGTGCGTGGGGCTGGCCGCCCTCGAGGCGACGGTTCGGGTCGCTGGGCGCGACGGTGAGCGCACGATCCCCATCGGGGAGTTCCACCGCCTGCCCGGCGACCAGCCGGAGCGCGACACCGTCCTCAAGCCGGACGAGATCGTCCTCTCGGTGGACCTGCCGGACGAGCGCTTCGGCGCGCATCACACCTACCTCAAGCTGCGCGACCGGCTCTCCTACGCCTTCGCGCTGGTCTCGGTGGCCGCCGTGATGCGGCGCGACGGCGACACGATCGAGACCGCCCGCTTCGCGTTGGGCGGCGTCGCCCACAAGCCGTGGCGCGATGCGGAGGCCGAGGCGTTTCTCCAGGGCAAGCCGGCCACCCGCGAGACCTTCCAGGCGGCCGCCAACATCGTCGTGGCCGCGGCCAAACCCCAATCCGAGAACGCGTTCAAGATCGAGCTCGCGCGGCGCGCCATCGTCCGCGGCCTGTCCCAGGCCGCCGCCGGCACGCCCCAGTCGCAGTCCGACAAGCGCATCGCCTGAGAGATCCCAGCATGGCCAACAGCATCAGCACCTCGGGCACCGACACCTATGTGGGCACCGCCCGCAGCCGCGTGGACGGCCCCGCCAAGGTCACCGGACAGGCGAAATACGCCGGTGAGTTCTCCGCCCCCGATCTCGCCCACGGCTACGTGGTGTCGAGCGGCATCGCCCGGGGCCGCATCGCCGCCATCGACACCGCGGAGGCCGAGGCGGTCCCCGGGGTGATCAAGGTCCTGACCCACGAGAACCGGCCGCGCACCGCTTGGCTCGACTACAATTACCAGGATGTGGTGGCGCCCCCCGGCTCGCCGTTCCGGCCGCTCTACGACGACAAGATCCATTACAGCGGCCAGCCGGTGGCCCTGGTGGTGGCCGAGGATTTCGACACCGCCCGCCACGCCGCCGCGCTGGTCAAGGTCGCCTACGAGGCCGAGGCGCCCAACACCGACGTGGCCGCCCGGCGCGACCTCGCCTATGTGCCGCCCAAGAAGCGCTCGGGCATCAAGCCGCCGCCGGAGCCGTGGGGCGACGCGGAGGGCGCCTACGAGGCCGCGCCCGTCAAGCTGTCGCGCGATTATCGCCTGGCGGTGGAGCACCACAACCCGATGGAGCCCCACGCCTCCACGGTGGTGTGGGACGGGGACGGCAAGATCACCGTCTACGACAAGATTCAGGGCGTGGTGAACACCCACGGCTACATCGCCGCGGTGTTCGGGATGAAGAAGGAGAATGTGCGGGTCCTCAACCCGTATCTCGGCGGCGGCTTCGGTTCGGGGCTGCGGCCGCAATACCAGCTCTTCCTCGCCGTGCTCGCCGCCCGCGACCTGGAGCGCTCGGTGCGCGTGGTGCTGACCCGCGACCAGATGTTCACCTTCGGCTATCGCCCCGACGTGCTGCAGACGGTCTCGTTCGGGGCCGATGCGGCGGGCGGCCTGCAAGCGATCCGGCACGAGGCGATCTCGGGCACCTCGACCTTCGAGGATTACCAGGAGGTCGTCGTCAACTGGTCGGGCGTTCTCTACGATTGCGAGAACGTGGCGCTGACCTACAAGCTGGCGCAACTCGACACCTACACACCGTCCGACATGCGTGCGCCGGGCGCGGTGACCGGGGTGATGGCCCTCGAGATTGCCATGGACGAGCTCGCCTACGAGACCGGCCAGGATCCGATCGCCCTGCGGCTGAAGAACTACAGCGAGGGCGACCGCACCGAGGGCAAGCCGTTCAGCTCGAAATCCCTGCGGGCCTGCTACCGGGAGGGGGCCGAGCGCTTCGGCTGGGCCGGGCGCGACCCGGAGCCGCGCTCCATGCGCGACGGCCGCGAACTCGTCGGCTGGGGCATGGCCACCGGCATCTGGGAATCGATGATGATGCAGTCGAGCGCCAAGGCGGTCCTCACCGCCGACGGCAAGCTCGAGGTCGGCAATTCCACCGGCGACATCGGCACCGGCACCTACACGATCCTCACCCAGATCGCCGCCGATACGCTGGGCTTGGCGATGGAGGACGTGACCACCAAGCTCGGTGACACCGACCTCGCCGAGGCGCCCCTGGCCGGCGGCTCGTGGACGGCGGCCTCCTCGGGCACGGCGGTGATGCGGGCCTGCCAGGATCTGGCCGGGCAGCTCTTCGCCTTGGCGCGCGGGCTGGACGATTCGCCGCTCGCGAACGTCGATCCCGACCGGGCGGTGTTCAAGGACGGTCGCATCGCGGTGGCGGGCGACCCGTCCCGCTCCATCGCCATCGCCGACGTGCTGGCGGCCACCGGCACCGACAGGCTGGAGGCCACCGGCTCGGCCGGCCCGGACGCGGCCCACCAGAAGGCGTTCTCGCCCTACACCCATTCGGCGGTGTTCGTGGAGGTGAAGATCGACGAGGAACTCGGCGTGGTGCGGGTCACCCGCGTGGTCTCGGCCATCGCGGCGGGCAAGATCATCAACCCGAAGACCGCGCGCAGCCAGATCCTCGGCGGCGTCGTGATGGGGATCGGCTCGGCGCTGGAGGAAGAATCGATGCTCGATCACACGATCGGCCGGTTCATGAACCACAATCTCGGCGAGTACCACGTGCCGGTCAACGCCGACATCCACGACATCGACGTGATCTTCGTCGAGGAGGAGGACAAGGCCAATCCGATGGGCGTGAAGGGCCTGGGCGAGATCGGCATCGTCGGCACGGCGGCGGCGGTGGCCAACGCGGTGTTCCACGCCACCGGCAAGCGCATCCGCGAATTGCCG
>JAKONB010000110.1 GCA_022702195.1 Beijerinckiaceae bacterium
TCGGGCCGGGCGCCGCCGAGAACCGCGCCGAGGCCCAGGCGGCCCTGGATGCCTGGGAGGCCACCCTGGCGCGGGCGGAGCCCGCCGCATCGGAGGAGCCCCCCGAGACGCCCGCCGAGACGCTTCCTGAATCCGAGCCCCCCCCGGCCCGGCGCCCCCGCAAGCCCGCGCCCCGGCGCGCCGGCCGCCGCCTCCTGCCGGTGGCGGTCGGCCTCGGCCTGGCCGCCACCCTGGGCCTCGCCCTGCTGGGCCGGACTTCGGTGGTCCGCTGGGTGCCCCAGACCGCCGGGCTCTACGCGGGGATCGGCCTGCCGGTGAACCTGCGCGGGGTGGAACTGCGCGACGTGGTCGCCTTCCAGACGCCCGGGGCGGGGGGCCAGCTCGTGGTGGAGGGCAACCTCGTGGGCATCGCCTCCACGGGCACCCCGGTGCCGCCCATCGCGGTCGAGGTGCGCGACGCGCAGAACCAGTCGCTCTATCGCTGGAGCATCGCCCCGCCGCGCCCAGCCCTGGAGAATCGCGAGAAGGTGCGCTTCCGGGCCAGCCTGTCGGCGCCCCCCGCCCAGGGGCGCTCGGTGGAGGTGCGCTTCTCCTCCGAGGCGTGGGTGCCGGAAACCACGGCCTCCACCACCCCCGACAAGACGGCCGAGACCGGTGGCAGAAGCGGACGCCCGTGATATGGAACGTCCCATGACGACCGATCCGAAAACCACCGAGTCCCGCCGCGTTCGCGTGCTGTTCGACGAGACAGCCATCGAACGGCGCATCGAGGAACTCGCCGCCGCCATCGCGGCGGCCAAGCCCCGGAACCTGCTCGTGGTGGCGGTGCTGAAGGGCAGCTTCATGTTCGCGGCCGACCTGCTGCGCGCCCTGCACCGGGCCGGGCTGGAGCCGCAGGCGGAGTTCGTCCACCTGTCGAGCTACCGCACCGCCACCGTCTCCTCGGGCCAGGTCGAGATCCTGCGCGACGTGGAGAGCGAGGTGCGCGGGCGCGACGTGCTGCTGATCGACGACATCCTCGAATCCGGCCGCACCATCGTGTTCGCCAAGGACCTGCTGATGGCCCGCGGCGCCAAGCGCGTGCTCACCGCCGTGCTGCTGGAGAAGCCCGGCAAGCGGGCGGTGACCATCGACGCCGATTTCGTCGGCTTCACCTGCCCGGACGTGTTCGTGGTCGGCTACGGCATGGACGTGGCCCACGCCTATCGTCAGCTCCCCTTCGTCGGCCTCGTCGATTACGAGAGTCGCGACCCGGACCTGTTCGGGGGCGCCTGAGTCCGGCCGTCGCCCAGACGCGGCACGCACGGTGGGAAACCGGCCACCGGGCGTCAACCTGACGTTTTCCGACCATTTTCGAGACAATTTGAGCCTTCTTCGGGGGCTGCGGCCTCCCCATCCCTTGACAGAGCCACCGCCTCGGGCTTGCGTCACGGCCTTCCCCCTCAGCGAGAGATTCAGACGGCAGATGGCGCGCATCCTCCTCGTGGATGACGAAGAGACGGTCCGCGGCTTCCTCAAGCGCGGCCTCGAGATCGACGGTCACGCCGTGGTCACCGCCACCGACGGGAGCGACGGACTCGACCGGCTGATCGAGGCGGACGGGGCGTTCGACCTGATGCTCACCGATATCCGCATGCCGCTGATGGACGGGATCGCCCTGGCGCTGGCCGCCAAGCGGGATTTTCCCAACCTCACCATCCTGCTGATGACCGGCTTCGCCGATCAGCGCGAGCGCGCCCGCGGCCTCGACGCCATCGTCACCGACGTGCTGACCAAGCCGTTTTCCCTCGCCGATCTGCGTTCCACGGTGAACAGGGCCTTGGCGGCCTGACGCCCCTGCGGCATCTTCGCCGCATGACGATCTCTCCCCACATCCTCTCCACCATCGGCGGCACGCCGCTCGTTCGCCTTGCCCGGGCCTCGGCCGAGACCGGCTGCACCATCCTGGGCAAGGCCGAGTTCCTCAATCCCGGCCTGTCGGTGAAGGACCGCGCCGCCCTCTCGATCATCCAGGATGCGGAGGGGCGCGGCGCGATCCGGCCCGGCGGCACCATCGTGGAGGGCACGGCGGGCAATACCGGCATCGGCCTCGCCCTGGTGGCGGCGGTGCGCGGCTACCGCACGGTCATCGTCATCCCCGAGACCCAGTCGGCCGAGAAGAAGGAGACGCTGCGTCTCGCAGGGGCGCGCCTCGTGGAAGTGCCGGCCGTGCCCTTCGCCAATCCGAACAACTACGTCCACGCCGCGCGACGCCTGGCCGAGCGCCTGGCCGTCACCGAGCCCGGCGGGGCCTTCTTCGCCGACCAGTTCGACAACCTCGCCAATCGGCAGGCCCATGTGGAGACCACAGGCCCCGAAATCCTGGCAGCGACGGGGGGCGAGGTCGACGGCTTCGTCTGCGCCGCCGGCACCGGGGGCACGCTCGCGGGCACGGCCCAGGCCCTGCGCGCCGCCAAGCCCGGCATCCGGATCGCCCTGAGCGACCCGGAGGGCTCGGCGCTTCATGCCTATTACACCACCGGGACGCTCAAGGCCGAGGGGTCCTCGATCACCGAGGGCATCGGCCAGGGCCGGATCACCCGCAACCTCGAGGGCTTCGCGCCGGACCTGGCCTTCCGCATCCCCGACGCGGAGGCTCTGGCCATCGTGTTCGGCCTGATGCGCGAGGAGGGCTTAAGTCTGGGCGGCTCGTCCGGCATCAACGTGGCGGGGGCGATCCGGCTGGCCCGGGAACTCGGCCCCGGCCACACCATCGTGACGATCCTCTGCGACGGGGCCGCCCGCTACGCCTCGAAGCTGTTCAATCCCGGATTCCTGCGCGAGCGCGGCCTGCCGGTCCCGGGCTGGCTGGAGGAGGCCGGGGGCGATCTGCCGGATTGGCGCGCCTGATGGGGTTTTCGTGGGGTGCGCGGGCGGGGCCGACATCCGCCGCGCATGGCTCTCGAACGGTGTCGTCAAAATCACGAATTCGTCGACAAATTGCCGAATCGTCGCATGTCCATTGAACGGTTTCGTCCCGGGCACGTTTGTACGGTCAAGCTCACGCCACAGCGGTTGGGCACGAGCCGGAGTTTCCGTCCATGACCTTGACCACCATTCTCCTCATCATCCTGATTCTCGCGGTCCTCGGCGGCGGCAACTTCCTCGGCGGCGGCGCCTATCGCGGCCAGAGCTTTGGGCTCGGCGGTATTCTCATCATCATCCTGATCGTGCTGCTGGTCACCGGACGGATCTGATCCTCCGCGGGGCGGCCCGCGCGCCAGGACGGCGCCCGCCGCATCCGGACCTCGCCTTCGAGGCTCCGGGCGGGGTGCCGTCCTCCACCTGATGGTGGCTGGATCACCGAGTGCCGCCAGCGCCCAGCGGCACTCGGAAGGAATGTCCGAGGCCATGGGCTACGCCAGCGACAGCGTGCCGGCGCCCTTCGCGTGAGCCGGGCTCAGCCGGCCAGCCGCTCGACCACCTCCGTGCGCCCGATCAGCGGCAGCAGGCCGGCGAGATCGGGGCCGTGTTCGAGGCCGGTGAGGGCGAGGCGCAGGGGCATGAACAGGGCCTTGCCCTTGGCTCCGGTCTTCGCCTTCACGGCGTTGGTCCAGACCTTCCAGGTCTCGCCGTCCCAGGGCTCCGGGGGCAGCAGCTCGGCCGCCGCCGCGACGAAGGCGGGGTCCGGGATCACCGGCGCCACCGGGCCGGCCACCACGCGCCACCAAGCGCCGGCCTCGGCGACCCGGGCGAGGTTCGCCCGCACCGCCAGCCAGAACGCCTCCGCGCGCGGGGCCGGCACCCCGAGGGCGGCGAGCCGTTCGGCCACGTCGGCCACCGGCAGGGCGTGGACGAGGCGGGCATTGAGCCCGTCGAGCTCATGCGGATCGAACTTGGCCGGCGCGCGCGAGATCTGGGCGAGGTCCACCAGACCGGCGAGTTCGTCCAGCGTGGCCACCGCCCGCACCGATTCGGCCGAGCCGGTGAGCACCGCCAGGGAGCGCACCGCGCCGGGCTCGTAGCCGGCCTCGCGCAGCCCCCGGAGGGAGAGGTGGCCGAGGCGCTTCGACAGGCCCTCGCCATCGGCGGTGGTGAGCAGGTTGTGGTGCCCGAACACCGGCACCGGGAAGCCCAAGGCTTCGAAGATCTGCACCTGCACGCCCGTGTTGGTGACGTGGTCCTCGCCCCGGATGACGTGGGTGATCCCCATCTCGCCGTCATCGACCACGGAGGGCAGGGTGTAGAGGTAGCTGCCATCGGCGCGGATCAGCACCGGGTCGGAGAGCGAGGCGCAATCCACATGGGCGTCGCCCCGCACGAGGTCGTCCCAGGCCACGCTGCGGGGTTCGAGATTGAAGCGCCAATGCGGCCGGCGCCCCTCGGCCTCGAGGGCGGCGCGATCGGCCTCCGTCAGGTCCAGGGCGGCGCGGTCGTAGATCGGCGGCTGGCCGCGTCCGAGCTGGCGCCGGCGCCGGCGCTCCAGCTCCTCCGGGGTCTCGTAACAGGGATAGAGCCGGCCCGCCGCCTTGAGCCGCGCGGCGGCCGCGTCGTGGATCGCCACCCGGTCGGATTGCCGGGCGAACAGGTCGGGCACGATCCCGAGCCAGGCGAGATCCTCCGACACCGCCGCGGCGAATTCCGCGGTGGAGCGCTCGCGGTCGGTGTCGTCGAGGCGCAGCAGGAAGCGGCCGCCCCGCGCCCGCGCGAACAGGGCGTTCAGCAGGGCGGGCCGGGCATTGCCGATATGCAGGTAGCCGGTGGGGGAGGGGGCGAAGCGCACCAGCGGGGCGCCGTCCCGAAGCGTCGTGTCTGAGGTCATGGCCCGCGCTCTAACCGATTTTGCCGGCCGAGGGGATGGTGTCCTCAGCCCCGCGTGCCCCAGCGGGTGCCCATCCGGCTCGCGTTGTTGGAATGCGGTCCGAGAGCCGGCCCGCTGCCGCTGCGCGGGGCGAAGGGCTTGGGCGCCAGGGTCTCGGGCACCGCGCTCTCGGACGGCCCCTCGGGCTTCGAGAACTGACCCGCCTTGCGGAAGCGCCAGAGATAGCCCGGCAGCACCGCCTCCATGGCGGTGGGCTGGAGGCCGATCCCCTCCAGGGTGCGACCCTCCGCCTTCGCGGCCTCCGAGACGACGTTGTCGGATTGCAGCAGGGTGACCTGATCGCGGGTGAGCTTGAGCACATCCGGCAGTAGGCCGAGGGTCAGGGTGTCGACGATCTCGAGGGCGCGGGCCTGGAGCATCGCCGCCGGGCGCGGCAGGGCGATGACCGGACGCTTGCGGTGCGTCACGGCGAGCATGGTGCGCACGAGGCGCTCCAGGGTCTCGATCTCCGGTCCGCCGAGTTCGTAGACCTGCCCGGCGGGCACGCGGCCCTCCACGGCGCGGGTCACCGCCTCGGCCACGTCGGCCACGTAGACCGGCTGGAACCGGCTCTCGGCCCCCGCCAACGGCAGGACCGGCAGGGCGCGGGCCAGGGCGGCGAAGCGGTTGAAGAAGCTGTCGCCGGGGCCGAAGACCAGCGAGGGGCGGAGGATGACGGCGTCCCCGCCCGCCTCG
>JAKONB010000048.1 GCA_022702195.1 Beijerinckiaceae bacterium
GTCGATCACCTCGGCGAAGAGGTGGTGCAGGGCGCGCTCGTCGGTGCCGCCGATATACATGCCGGGGCGGCGGCGCACCGGCTCCAGCCCCTCCAGCACCTCGATGGCGGAGGCGTCGTAGCCGGCCTCGGCCGCGTCCACGGGGGCGAGCGGCGCCGTCGCGGCGCCAATCTGGGCGGCGTCGAGCTTGCGGCGCTCGGCGGGCTTCGGTGCGGGCGCCTTGCCGCCGGCGAAGAGATCGCGTGCGGGGTCGCTCACCGGGACGCTCCGGGCGCCGGACGGAGCGGCCGCTTGTTTCGCGGGCCGGATCGCAGAGGGAGATCGTGCAGCATTCGCCTTCATCCTCTCACCATACCGGAACAAACCGGAAACAGAAAGGGGTTCCGGCCCCGTGGGACGGGGCCGATCCCCCCTCCGCACAGGGCGAGCCAACCCATGACATGGGATGGGGCTGGTTAAGAAGGCCTGATGGCGCGGGACGCGATTTGGTTGGCCGATTGTGTCCGACGGGCCGCTCCGGGTGGCTCAGGTGCCGACCCGTCCGCCCCCGCGCTTCGTGATCGTCAGAACCGCCGGGCGCGGCGGCATGGCGGGGTCGAAATCCGGCCAGCGGGTGGAGGGGTTCTCGAAGGTGGCGGGGGCCGCCTTGGGATCGTCCTCGTCGGCCTCGCCGGGATGCTGCACGGCCACGAAGAAGGTGGTGTCGTCGGGGGTGAAGGAGGGTCCGCACATCTCGGCGCCGCAGGGCACGCGGAAGAAGTGCCGGCCGGTGCCCCGTCCCGCCCCCTCGGTCTCCAGTGCCCAGATGCCGTCGGCCCGGCCGGTGCGGGCGGGGGAATTGCCGTCGGTGGCCACCCAGAGCCGGCCCAGCCCGTCCACCGCGCAATTGTCCGGCATGCCGAACCAGCCGTCCGTGGTGGTGGCCGACGAGAAGGTGGCGCCGACCTGCGCGATGGAGGGGTCGCCGCAGCGGACCAGGACCTCCCAGGCGAAACCGGTGGCGGCGTGGTCGCCCGCGTCCGGGGTGACCTCGACGATGTGGCCGAAGCGGTTGTCGGCGCGC
This sequence comes from Beijerinckiaceae bacterium, assembly GCA_022702195.1. Lineage (GTDB taxonomy): Bacteria > Pseudomonadota > Alphaproteobacteria > Rhizobiales > Beijerinckiaceae > Methylobacterium. The sequence goes on from JAKONB010000048.1 coordinate 1,064, forward strand.
GGGTTCGCGGCATCCACTTGGGCGGCGCTCCGCTTCCCGTTGTTGGTGAGCATCACGTAGACCTTGCCGGTCCTCGGATTCGCCTCCACGTCCTCGGGCCGGTCCATCTTGGTGGCGCCCAGCAGATCGGCGGCGAGCCGGGTCCCGATCAGCACGTCGGCCTGGGAGTGAAAGCCGTTGCCGGGGGTGAGCGGTCCCTGGCCGAAGACCAGCGGCATCCAGGCGCCTCGCCCGTCCGCGTCGAACCGCGCGACGTGGAGGGTGCCGGAATCGAGGAGGTCGCGGTCGCCGGAATCCGCCCGGCCGGCGGTGACGAACTTGTAGACGTAGTCGAAGCGCTCGTCGTCGCCCTGATAGACCACGTACGCCCCCCCTTTGGCGACGATGCCGGCCGCCCCCTCGTGCTTGAACCGGCCCATGGCGGTGCGCTTCTTCGGGGTCGAGGCCGGATCGAACGGGTCGATCTCGTTGGGCTCGTTGGGCTCCTTGGACACGTCGAAGCGGTCGTGAAAGCGGCCCCACGCATAGGCGTTGGCCGGCAGGTTGAAGCGCGTGTGGTTGCGCGCCTCGGGGGAATCCGCGGCCAGCGTGCCGGAAAAGTTGTAGTTGACGTTCTCCTCGCAGGTCAGCCACGTCCCCCACGGGGTCGTGCCGCCGGCGCAATTGTTGATCGTGACCCTCACGGCGCGCCCCGTCGGGTCGGCGGAGGTCTTGAGCCGGTCGGAGCCGGCGGCGGGGCCGGACAAAGCCATCGGCGTCTCGGCGGTGATGCGGCGGGCATAGGGCGAATCCGGCACCACGGCCCATGTGCCGGCGGTCCGCCGGATCTCGATCACCGAGCCGCCATGGGCGGCCATCTCGATGTCGACGAGCGCGCGGGTCATGCCCTTGAAATCGATCGCCTTGAGATCCTGCCGGCCGAGGCCGGGGAACATCAGCTCCTCGTTGGTGTATTCGTGGTTGACCACGAGCAGCCCGTGCGCCGCCGGATCGGCCGCCCCCGGCATGGGAAAGTAGCCGACGAAGTCGTTGTTGTAGCCGAATTGCCGCGCCTGGGCCGCCGCCGACTGGTTGTGCGGATCGAAGGCCGGGGCGCCGGGCAGGACCGGGTCGCCCCAGCGGATCAGGATCTCGGCGTCGTGCCCGGCGGCCACGTGATGGTGCGGGTCGGAGCCCGCCTCGACCTCGGCGAAGGGGAAGCGGTTTTCGGGCGCGTTCGCCGCGCCAGCCTCGGCGGATCGGGCCTCGGCGGCGGCCAGCGCCCGCGGGGTCACCAGGGCGGCGATGGCCCCCACCCCGAGGAGGCCGCGCAGCAGGTCGCGCCGGTCGAACCGCGCCGCCACCACGTCGCCGAAGGTGGGGTTGAGGCTCGGGTTCGAGCCGACATCCTCGGCGGCTTCCGCCGCCTGCGAGCGGTTCTGCGTCATGGTTCGGGTCCGGGAGGGCGCGCGGGAGACGCCCCCATAGCCGGCTTCGATGGCAGCGGGATGACGCCGGGGCGGGCGCCCGCGCGGCACGGCGAACACGGCCGAACGACCGATGGCACGGGTGGCCGGGAGACGAGCCCCGGCCGCCCGCGGAGGCTGCGCCGGGTCAGGCCTTCTTGCGCACCGCCGGCTTCGCCGCGGGCTCGGCGGCCGCCGTCTTGGAAACCGCCTTCTTGGCAGGCGCCTTCTTCACGGCCGCCTTCGGGGCCGCCTCGCCATCCTCCGCCGCCGCCTTCGTCGCGGCGGGCTTCTTGGCGGCGGGCTTCTTGGCAGGGGCGGCTTTGGCCGGCGCTTTGGCCCCCGCCGCCTTGCGCGCGGGCGCCTTCTTCTTGGTTCCCCCGGCGGCCTCGCGGGCGGCGATCAGCTCGAGGGCCTGGGCCAGGCCGATCTCGTCCGCCGCCAGGGTCTTGGGCAGGGTGGCGTTGGTGGTGCCGTCGGTGACGTAGGGGCCGTACTTGCCCGATTTCACCACGATGGCCTTGCCGCTCTCCGGGTGCTCGCCGAGCGCCCGGCCCGGATCGGCGGCGGGGCCGCGCCGGCCGCCGCCCTGCTCCTTGGCGACGATGATGTCGATGGCGCGGTTGGCGCCGATCTCCAGCACGTCGTCGTCGCGGCCGAGATTGGCGTACATCTTGCCGTGCTGCACGTAGGGTCCGAACCGGCCGAGATTGGCCAGGATCGGCTCGCCGGTCTCGGGGTGGCGGGCGACCTCGCGCGGCAGCGACAGGAGTTTCAGCGCCTTCTCCAGGTCCACCGCGGACGGGCTCAGGCCCTTGGGGATCGAGGAGCGCTTGGGTTTCGCCGCCTCCTTGTCGGTGGAGGCCTCGCCGAGCTGGACGAAGGGACCGAACCGGCCGTCCCGCAGGGTCACGGCCAGGCCGGAGACCGGGTCGGTGCCGAGCACGCGGGTGCCGGGCTGGCCACCGGTCTCGGAGGTGCCCTCCCCGTCCCCCTCGATACCGGTGGCGGCGAGCTGGCGGGTATACTTGCACTCGGGGTAGTTCGAGCAGCCCACGAAGGCGCCGAACTTGCCGAGCTTGAGCGAGAGCTGGCCCGAGCCGCAGGTCGGGCAGGTGCGCGGATTCGAGCCGTCGGCCTTCTCGGGGAAGATATGGGCGCCGAGCAGCTCGTTGAGGGCGTCGAGCACCTCGGTGACGCGCAGCTCCTTGGTGCCGGAGATCGCCGCCGAGAAATCGCGCCAGAAATCGCGCAGCACCTCGCGCCAGTCGATCTCCGCGTTGGAGACCCGGTCGAGCTGGCCCTCGAGATCGGCAGTGAAATCGTACTCGACGTAGCGCTTGAAGAAGCTCTCGAGGAAGCCGGTGACGAGGCGGCCCTTGTCCTCGGCCACCAGCCGCTTCTTCTCGATCTTGACGTATTCGCGGTCGCGCAGCGTCTGCAGGATCGCCGCGTAGGTGGAGGGCCGGCCGATGCCGAGTTCCTCCATGCGCTTGACGAGGCTCGCCTCGGAATAGCGCGGCGGCGGCTCGGTGAAGTGCTGGGTCGAGGCGATGCGCTCGCGCGTCAGCGGATCGCCCGCCCGCATCGGCGGCAGGCGCTTGCCGTCCTCGTCCTCCTCGTCGTCCTTGCCCTCCTGATAGAGGGTGAGGAAGCCGTCGAACTTCACCACCTGACCGGTGGCGCGCAACTCGAGCTTGCGCGGCCCCACCGCGGCGATCACGTCGACGGTGGTGCGCTCGAGCTCGGCCGATTCCATCTGGCTCGCCACCGTGCGGGTCCAGATCAGCTCGTAGAGCCGGGCCTGCTCGGCATCGACGGTGCGGGCCACGGTCTTGGGCAGCCGGCCCATATCGGTGGGGCGCACCGCCTCGTGCGCCTCCTGGGCGTTCTTGGCCTTGGTGCTGTACTTGCGCGGGCTGCCCGGCAGGTAGCGCTCGCCATATTCCTTGGCGATCACCCGGCGCGCATCGGCGATGGCCTCGGGGGCCATGTCGACGCCGTCGGTCCGCATATAGGTGATGAGGCCGACCGTCTCGCCGTCGATCTCGACGCCCTCGTAGAGCTTCTGGGCGGCCCGCATGGTCTGGGCCGGGGCCATCCCGAGTTTGCGCGAGGCTTCCTGCTGGAGGGTCGACGTGGTGAAGGGCGGGGCCGGGTGGCGCTTGGCCGGCTTGGCCTCGACGCTGCCCACCTGGAAGGTGGCGAGTTCGAGGTCGCGCTTGAACGCGGCCGCCTCCTCGCCGGTGCCGACGTCGAGGCGCTGGATCCGCTTGCCGTCGGCGCCGGTGAGCCGGGCCTCGAAGGTGGCGCCGGTCTCGGTCACCAGGGTCGCCACCAGCGACCAGTATTCGCGGGGGCGGAAGACCTCGATCTCGCGCTCGCGCTCGCAGACCAGGCGCAGGGCCACCGATTGCACCCGGCCGGCCGAGCGGGCGCCGGGGAGCTTGCGCCACAGCACCGGCGAGAGGTTGAAGCCCACGAGGTAATCGAGGGCGCGCCGGGCCAGGTAGGCATCGACCAGGGCCTGGTCGATCTGGCGCGGGTTGCGCATGGCGGTGTCCACCGCCGCCTTGGTGATGGCGTTGAAGGTCACCCGCTCCACCGGCATGCCCTTGAGGGCGCGGCGGGCGGTGAGTGCCTCGACCACGTGCCAGGAGATCGCCTCGCCCTCGCGATCCGGATCGGTCGCGAGAATCAGGCCGTCGGCGCCCTTGAGCGCCTTGACGATGTCGGAGACGCGCTTCGAGCCGCGCTCGTCGAGCTCCCACAGCATGTGGAAATCCGCCTCCGGATCGACGGAGCCGTCCTTGGCGGGAAGGTCACGGATATGGCCGAACGAGGCCAGAACCTCGTAGTCGCGACCCAGATACTTGTTGATC
>JAKONB010000112.1 GCA_022702195.1 Beijerinckiaceae bacterium
ACCTCGATCCGGTCCCCGGATTGCTGGCGGACGGGGCGCCCGTGCCCGGCCTGTCGCGGGCCGACCTGATCGGCCAGGTCACCGTGGTCAATTTCTGGGCTTCCTGGTGCGCGCCCTGCCAGATCGAGCACCCGCAGCTGATGCGGCTCGCCCGCGAGCCCGGCCTGCGGCTGGTGGGCATCGATTACAAGGATTCGGTGGAGAACGGGCGCCGCTTCCTCACCCGCAACGGCGTGCCGTTCCGGGCGGTGGGGATGGACGTGTCCGGGCGGACCGGGATCGATTTCGGCGTCTACGGCGTGCCCGAGACCTTCATCGTCGGCCCGGACGGCACCATCCGCGACAAGCTCGTGGGCATCGTCACGGCGGAGAACTACGCCCAGGTTCTCGACAAGGTCCGGGCCGCCGGCCGGCCGGCGGCCGCGGCGCGTTAGGCGGACGACCGGCCCGCGCGGGCATCGGGCGAAGGCCGGATCAGACCTTCCCCTCGATCAGGCGGCGGTATTCCCGCTCCGGAACGCCGTAGCTGCCGCCGGCCGCTTCCGACAGCTTCGTCCGGTTGAGAATCTGGATGTGCGAGCGCCGCCCCCGGATCATGCCGGCGCCCTCCAGCACGTGCAGGGCCGTGGTCACACCCGGGCGGCGCACGCCGAGCATCACCGACAGGCTCTCGTGGGTGATGGAGAATTCGTCGTCCCGGATCCGGTCGTGGCACATCAGGAGCCAGCGGGCGAGGCGTTCCTCCAGGGTCTGGACCCCGTTCGCCACCGCGGTCTCGGCGGTCTGGAGCTGGTAGATATGGGCGTAGCGCAGGAACAGGCTGCGCGCCGCGGGGTGCCCGTCGAGAAAACGCCGGAAGGCCTCGGCCTCGATGCGCAGGGCCTCGCCCTCCAGCAGGACGGAGATCTCGTGGGGCGTGGCGTCGACCCCGAACAGGATCGGGACGCCGACGAAACCCTCGCCCCCGACGATGCCCACCTCGATGCGGCGACCGTCCGGCGCGCGGGCCGCCTCGGAGACCACGCCGCTCTCGAGGAACAGGACATGCCCCATCGTCTGATGCGAGCCGATCAGAACATCCTTGCGCCGGATCGCGACGCGCTCGCCCAACGCGCACAGCGTTCCGTGATCATCGGCAGACAGGGCGGAAAGGAGGTGATTCCGAACAGGTTCTCGGGGTGGGGCCTGCATGAAACGGAGTAACTCTGCCGATCGTGATCCTGGCTGCACGGTCTGCGCAGGGCGATGGAAATGAAACCATCCTTATAAGAGTATTCACAGAATACAAACGAAATAAAAATACCATCCAGTACGGTATCGTACCCCTTGTATGCTTTGCGGATAGGGGCTGTGGCGTGTTCCGTAATTTTCGGATCGCGGAACACGCGTCGCCTCTTGGTCCTGTGTGCATGGTCGCGCGCCGAACCGGCGATCGTTTTGGCGAACCAGGCGCCGCGGCATCGGTTTGGGGCGGGGGCTCGGGCCTTCGGGGAGCGGCGCTGCGACATCGAAAGCCGGACGTATCGTCCCGGAACCGCTTTCAGGAGAATTTTCTTGTGACTCTCTCGCGGCCCCCGGGACCCGCATCCGGTGAAGCCCGCTCGGCCGGATCGATGCGGCGGGTTCCGCGCTGTCGGATCCGGACGTGAGAGCGACGGTCGACGGGTCGGTACGGATCGGATTTCGGTTAACGTAAATATTTGAAAAGTTTGAAAAAAGATCGTTCTGCGGGTCCGGCGTGTTGGCAAAACCCGCGTGGGACGGAAGAGGAACGGGCGGGACGATCACCGATGGGGCCGGTGGAGCGGGCCGCGGGGCGGCGGCGCTCGAACGCCGCGCCTGCTCGGAGGATGCGGCCACAGGTCGAAACGGGTGGACGTTGGACCATGCGCGAAGTAATAAATCGAGAATTATCGCTATAGATTAACGGTTGCATTTTCGGTTAGACAAAATCTTGAGCAAACTAAATGAGTACGATTTCGTACAAAAGTAATACATTCACATGGCAAGATTGCCATGCTAGAAAATTAAACCTCTTCGACGTTTGGGATACGGGCCTCAGGCTATGAAGCATCATACGCTCGCCTGTAGATCGGTAGATTGTTGACCGCGTCCTTTTCTCAGTCCGCCACACGCAATCGTCTGCTCGGGGTGTTGACGGTCGAGGAATTCCAGGAATTTTTGCCGCACCTCTCGCGCGCATCCTATGAGCAGGGGGCGGTGCTGGAGCGGCCGGGCGAGCCCATCGCCACGGTGTTCCTGCCGGAATCCGGGATGCTGTCGGTCCTGGCCCTGACGGCGTTGGGAACCCAGGCGGAGGTCGGGATCATCGGCCCGGAGGGCATGACCGGCTTGGCCCTCCTCCACGGGGTCGACCGAAGCCCGAACTTGACGATGGTCCAGATCCCGTGCCGGACCCTGTGCATCGAGGCGGAGGCGTTCCGTCGGGCGATCGCGCGCAACCGGTCCCTGCACGACCGGTTCCTGCGCTACGCCCAGGCCTTCGCCATCCAGGTGGCGCAGGGCAGCCTCTGCAACGGCCGGTTCACCATCGAGGCCCGCCTCGCCCGCTGGCTGCTGATGTGCCACGACCGGGCCGACCGCGAGGATCTCCCGCTGACCCACGAGCTGCTGTCGGCGATGCTGGGCGTGCGCCGGGCGGGGATCACCACGACCCTGCGGGTCCTGGAGAATGCGGGCGCGCTCAAGACCCGGCGCGGCGGCATCGGCATCCGCGACCGCACCATCCTGGCCGAGATCGCCGGGGAGGCCTACGGGGTCCCGGAGGCCGAGTACGAGCGCGTGCTGGGCATGACCGGGCCGGTTCTGGCCAACCTGGCCTGACCGCGCGCCCTCACGTCACATCCGCGTCCTTGCGCTCGTGGCGCATGAGCAGCGGCGTCTGCGCCAGCGCGAACAGGACGGTGAGCGGCATGATGCCGAACACCTTGAAGCTGACCCAGAAATCCTCCGTCTGGGTGCGCCACACCACCTCGTTGAGGGCGGCGAGCAGCAGGAAGAACAGGCCCCAGCGGAAGGTGAGCTTGCGCCACCCTTCCGCCGTGAGGGCGAACATCGAGTCGAGCACCACCGAGAGCAGCGACTTGCCGAAGGCGAGGCCGCCGAGCAGCACCAGCCCGAACAGGCTGTTCACGATGGTGGGCTTCATCATGATGAAGGTCTTGTCCTGCAGGGCCAGGGTCAGGCCGCCGAACACCACCACCACCACGCCCGAGACCATGGGCATGATCGGCAGCCGCCGCACCAGCACGAAGTGGATCGTGAGCGCCACCAGGGTCGCCACGATGAAGATGCCGGTGGCCACGAACAGCTTCTGGTCGGGGGCCACCCCGAACCGTTCCGCGTAGGCGTTGCCGAGGAAGAAGATCACCAGCGGCCCGAGCTCCAGGGCGAGCTTGAGCAGGGGCGGCAGGTGGCGGCGGGGCGGGATGGCTTCGATCTGCATGATGTCCGTCATATAGGGCCGCGCGCCCGGCGTCGCGCGGCCGGCGGGGCGGCACGGGATGGGAGGGGCCGGTCGCTAATCCTTGTCCAGCCCCGCGATGGCGCGGGCGAAGTCGCGGGCCTCGAACGGCTCCAGGTCCTCCACCCCCTCGCCGACGCCGATGAAATGCACCGGCAGGCCGAACTTGGCCGCCAGGGCCACCAGGATGCCGCCCCGCGCGGTGCCGTCGAGCTTGGTCATCACCAGGCCGGTGACCTGCGCGGCCTTCGAGAACAGCTCGACCTGGCTCAGGGCGTTCTGCCCCACCGTGGCGTCGAGGACCAGCAGCACCGCGTGCGGCGCCTCCGGGTCGATCTTGCGGATCACCCGCAGGATCTTCTCCAGTTCGGCCATCAGCCCGGCCTTGTTCTGGAGCCGGCCGGCGGTGTCGATGAGCAGCACGTCGGTGCCCTGCGCCTTGGCGGCCTCGTAGGCGTCGAAGGCGAGCCCGGCCGCGTCCGCCCCCTGCGCGCGGGCGATCACCGGCGTGCCGGTGCGGCTGCCCCAGACCTTGAGCTGCTCGATGGCGGCGGCCCGGAAGGTGTCGCCGGCCGCCAGCATCAGCGAATGGCCCTCCGCCTTCAGCTTCAGGGCGAGCTTGCCGATGGTGGTGGTCTTGCCGGCGCCGTTGACCCCGATCATCAGGATCACGAACGGCTTCTTCGACGCGTCGATGCGGAACGGGATCGCCACCGGGGTGAGCGCGCGTTCGACCTCGCTCGCCAGGATCTCCCGGACCGCGTCCGGGGAGATGCCCTTCTCGTAGCGGCCCTTGCCCACCGCCTCCGAGATCCGCATCGCGGTGTCGATGCCGAAATCGGCCTGGATCAGGGCGTCCTCCAGCTCCTCCAGGGTGTCGGCGTCGAGCTTGCGCTTGGTGAAGAGGCCGGTGACCCGCTCGGTGAGCGCCGAGGAGGTGCGCTTCATGCCCCCGGTCAGCCGGCTCCACCAGCCGCGCCTCTGGGTCTCCGACTCCGCCTCGGGCTCCGGCAGGAAGATCTGCGTCGAGACCGCGGGCTCGGGTTCCGGCACGGGCGCGTGGACCGTCTCGGGCTCGGGGGCCGGCTCAGGCACCAGGACGGGCTCGGGCGCGAAGGCCCGGGCCGTCGTATCGGCGGTTTCGGCGCCCCGGCCCGGGTC
>JAKONB010000136.1 GCA_022702195.1 Beijerinckiaceae bacterium
CCACCTTCGAGACGGAGCGCGATCTCGTCGGCGGCTGCTCCATCGATGCCCATGGCGCTCCGTTGACCGACGCCAGTTTGACGCGCGCAGATGCGGCGGATGCCATCCTGCTCGGCGCGGTCGGCGGCCCGAAATGGGCGGATGCCACCTACGAGATTCGCCCCGAAGCCGGTCTTCTGCGTCTGCGCAAGGACCTGGGACTCTTCGCGAATTTGCGCCCAGCGATCTGCTATCCAGCTCTGGCCGACGCTTCCGCGCTGAAGCGCGAGCTGGTCGAAGGTCTCGATATCATGATCGTGCGTGAGCTCACGGGTGGCGTCTATTTCGGCGAGCCGAAGGAGATCACCACCCTGCCTGACGGCACCAAGCGTGCGGTCGATACGCAGGTCTACACCACGGGCGAGATCGAGCGCATCGCCCACGTCGCTTTCGATCTCGCGCGCAAACGCTCGGGCCGCGTCGCCTCGGCCGAGAAGCACAACGTCATGAAATCGGGCGTGTTGTGGAAGGATGTCGTTACCCAGGTCCATGCAGCCCAGTACACCGACGTCGCGCTGGAGCACGTCCTGGCGGACAATTGTGCCATGCAGCTCGTGCGTCGCCCCAAGCAGTTCGACGTGCTCGTCACCGACAACCTGTTCGGGGATGTGCTCTCCGACGTGGCGGCGATGCTCACCGGCTCGCTGGGCATGCTGCCCTCCGCCTCGCTTGGAGCGGTTGACGACAAGGGCTCGCGCAAGGCGCTCTATGAGCCAGTGCATGGTTCGGCGCCCGACATCGCCGGGAAGGGCTACGCCAATCCGATCGCGATGATTGGTTCGCTGGCCATGTGTCTGCGCTACTCCTTCGGCCTCGGGGACGCCGCAGACCTCGTGGATGCGGCGATCACCCGAACGCTCGCCGCCGGACTGCGCACCCGCGACATTGCCTCCGAGGGACTCGAAGCCATCAGCACCGATGCGATGGGCGACGCGATCGTGCGGGAACTCGAGCAGGCCGCCAGCTGACTTACGGGGCGGGACGCGCAACCGCGCGCGTCCCGCTATCTGGGTTCAGCACATACAAAAACGGACCCCGTAGGGTCCGTCATTCCTCTCAATGCCCTAAACTTAGTAAGGATTACCGTAGCGCGCGACGTATGAGGTCGGATCGATGGCATCGACCGCAGAGAAATCAACATTGCGGATCGCACTCGACCGCGCGCCAATGAACGGCCCGTTGGTGATCGGATCGGGCAGGATGCCACCACCGAAGCGATCATTGCGGCCGTAGGGCGGCGAATTCAGATAGCTGGCCGTGATGAACTGCGGGTTGGTCGCCGGATTGCTCACAGAGCCGTTGTTGGCTTCCACGACATTGCCGGCATCGAGCCAACTGCGCGGACGGATACGGATCGGGAGCGGCTGGCTGACCCGGTAGCCGGGGGCATAGCGCCCCTGAGCCTCGGCGCCGGTGTTGGCGGCGACGCCAGCGAGAGTGAGAGCGCCCATCAGGGCAATCGTAGCAGAGCGCATGACGCACCTTGGTTGAAGTCGGGGGGACCCTAGACCGCGTTTCCTTAAAAAACTCGGCCCTTCCTATGTGCTGTAGACGTACGAGCGGAGCCGTTGTTCCCGCTTTAAGGCTGCGCTTGCGCGCTTCGCCGTAGTTCGGCCTTATTTTTTCGTTGCCGCGGCTTATCGATCGACCCGGTCTGACCGGTGATGTCCCGGGACGGAGCCATCGCTGCCGACCCGCACCCGCGATCGCGCCGCGTTTCCGCCGCCCGCACCAGTGTCTCGAACGCGCCGGAAGCTTGACCATTCAGCACGAGCTTGTCGAGGGCGCAGGCGACGGCTCGGGGCTCCGGCGGCTGACCGAGGGGCGCGCACAACCAACCATCAAGGCGGACAGGCGACGCATCTGAGGTCATGAACCCCGTGCAGGTCCGGGTGATCGGACCACCTAACGTTACGTCGAGCGTATCCAACGAACCAAACTTGGTCTCGAGGCGCCCTCGTTCTCCGGTCTTGAGAACCGCAAGGCCAAGGCCGTCGGCGCCGCGGCGCGCAAGGGTGACGAACAGACTCCTGGACGGGCTGGATCCCGAGCCCTCAGCAATCGTCAGGCGCAGATACGGTCCTTCGATCAAGCCGAACTCCCCCTGAACGAGCGTGTCCTCCCGCTGGCCCGTCGAGGGATTGAGGCGTGGCGGCTCGGACCGGGCAGGGTTGACCGGATCGACATCGTCCAGCCGGAACCGGGGACCGGACACCACGATGGGGACGGCTGGGCGCGCAGCGACGCTCGCGGATGGTACGAATCCCGCGCCCGGCAGGGGATCGAACGGAACCCTCTGAGGAATGCGGTCCGGGACGATCGCCGTCTGTGCAAGAACCGTCAGGACGGCGATCGTCACCGTGGCGCCGAGGCCCCAGGCCGCCCCCCGCAACATGCAGAAAGGATGAGAGATTTCGGTGTCGGTGGGGCGATCGACCAGCGGAATCATTGTCAGCGTGACCCCTCCTGCTCGCGGAGCTGGCGCCCCGATCCGCAGGAGTTTGACGATCGCACCACACCATCGCGTTTCGATTCGGGTGAACCCGCGGCCTTTTCGGACTCAGCGTGAATCGAACCTTGCCGCGCCGCGGCCGGCTTGTGCCGTCCAGCACCCGTCGGGCGGTCCGGCGCTTGTGCAGAGAGCGCCCAGTGGCGATCTCCCGCCCTCGCGCGGTCATCTGCCGGGGCACCCGGCACAGGGATTACCCGAGCCATGATGCCTCTCTCCGTTCTCGATCTTGCGCTGGTTCCTCAAGGGTTTACGCCCGCCGATGCGTTACGCAACAGCCTCGATCTGGCGTGCAACGCGGAGGCTTTGGGCTACCGCCGCTACTGGCTGGCCGAACACCACAACATGGTGGGCATCGCCAGCGCGGCGACGGCGGTGGTGATCGGCCATGTGGCGGCGGGCACCACGACCATCCGGGTGGGGGCTGGCGGGATCATGCTGCCGAATCATGCCCCCCTGGTGATCGCCGAGCAGTTCGGCACCCTCGAGACCCTGTTTCCGGGCCGGATCGATCTCGGCCTCGGGCGGGCGCCGGGGACCGACCAGCGCACGCTGCGCGCCCTGCGGCGCTCCCCCGATTCGGCCGATACGTTTCCGCAGGATGTGCTTGAAGTCCAAGCGTTACTTGGCGACCTCCAGCCCCATCAGGCGGTCCAGGCGGTGCCCGGAACGGGCTTGAAGGTTCCCCTCTGGATCCTCGGGTCAAGCCTTTTCGGGGCGCAAGTGGCGGCGATGTTGGGGCTCCCCTATGCGTTCGCGTCGCATTTCGCACCCGATTCCCTGTTGCCGGCCTTCGCGGTCTACCGGTCCGGGTTCGAGCCGTCGGAGCAGTTGCGGGCGCCACACGCCATGGCGGGGATCAACGTGATCGCGGCGGAGACCGATGCGGAGGCGCGGCGGATCTTCACCTCGGCGCAGCAGCAATTCACCAACCTGTTCCGGGGCACGCGCGGCCTGCTGCGCCCGCCCATCGACGACATCGACGCGTACTGGTCCGGACCCGAAAAACGTCAGGCTTCCAACATGTTGGCCCGGTCCTTCGTCGGCTCGGCCGAGACGGTGAAGCGGGGGCTGGAGGCGTTCCTCGCCGAGACGGGCGCCGACGAACTGATGGTGGCCTCGGCGATCCACGACCACGCGGCCCGGGTCCGGTCCTACGCGATCCTGGCCGAGATCGGGCGGGATCTGAAGCGGCCGGGAATCCCGGCGGAGGCGGCGCGGCAGGTCGCCTGAGCCGATTGCAACGCTGCACCAGGGTGCAACATTTCCCGCAACCAAGGCTGCAACGCGGGTGCAATGCGCGCGAATGACGGCAACGCGACGCGCACGCCTCCCGCGAACCCTTGACAGCCCGGCGGCCCGGGCGTCTTGCTCCCGGCTTTCACCGAATCCGCGCCGCCAGCCGCGTCGCGGAGGATGGGACGCGGCGCCGATGGCGGCCCGCGCCACCCGATGCGCCGTCCGGGCGCCGGGTCCCGAATCGGACGCCCGACTGGGGTCAGACGCCGCGGCTCGCCGCGCGCCGCCCCGGGCCGGGTCCGTCCCGCGAGCGGAGTGCTGTGTGATGGGTTACAAGATCGCCGTAGTCGGAGCGACCGGCAATGTGGGCCGCGAGATGCTCGACATCCTGTCCGAGCGGGCGTTTCCGGCGGACGAGGTGGTGGCGATCGCCTCGCGCCGCTCGGCCGGCCAGGAGGTGTCCTTCGGCGACAAGATCCTGAAGGTGAAGGCCCTCGATTCCTACGACTTCTCCGACACGGACATCTGCCTGATGTCGGCCGGCGGCGAGACCTCGAAGGAGTGGTCGCCCCGCATCGGCCAGACCGGCTGCGTCGTGATCGATAACTCCTCGGCCTTCCGCTACCACCAGGACGTGCCGCTGATCGTGCCCGAGGTGAACCCGGACGCCATCCACGGCTTCTCCAAGCTCAACATCATCGCCAACCCGAACTGCTCCACGGCGCAGCTCGTGGTCGCGCTGAAGCCGCTCCACGATGCCGCCACGATCAAGCGCGTGGTGGTCGCGACCTATCAATCCGTCTCCGGCGCCGGCAAGGACGCCATGGACGAACTCTTCCAGCAGACCCGCTCGGTCTTCACCGCCGGCGAGATCAAGGCCGAGAAGTTCACGAAGCGCATCGCCTTCAACGTCATCCCGCACATCGATGTGTTCATGGAGGACGGCTACACGAAGGAAGAGTGGAAGATGGTCGCCGAGACCAAGAAGATGCTCGACCCCAAGATCAAGCTTACGGCCA
>JAKONB010000140.1 GCA_022702195.1 Beijerinckiaceae bacterium
CGATATCCGCATCGAGGAAGTGGACGGCAAGCGCCGTGCCTACATGCTGGAAAGCGGCGAAGAGGTTGCCATCGGCTCCATCGAGAAGATGTCGAAGTCGAAGAAGAACGTGGTCGACCCCGACGACATCATCGCCAGCTACGGGGCCGATACCGCGCGCTGGTTCATGCTTTCGGATTCACCGCCCGAGCGTGACGTGATCTGGACCGAGGACGGCGTGCAGGGGGCGGCCCGCTTCGTCCAACGCGTCTGGCGCCTGGTTTCCCTCGCGGCCCAGACCACCGCCCCGGCGGGCGCGGCGGATGCGGCCCTGCGCAAGGCGGCACACAAGGCTTTGGCCGCCGTGGAGGAGGATATCGAGCGCCTGCGGTTCAACCGCTGCGTCGCCCATATCTACACCCTCGGCAATGCCCTGGACGAAGCCCTGCGGGCTGGCGTCTCGGCCAAGGCGGCGCATGAGGCGGCCGGCATCCTCACCCAGCTCATCGCCCCGATGATGCCGCATCTGGCGGAGGAATGCTGGTCGGCGCTGAAGCGCGACGGGCTGGTGGCCCAGGCCGCCTGGCCGCAGGTCGAGCGCGCCCTGCTGGTGGAGGACGAGATCACCCTCCCGGTCCAGCTCAACGGCAAGAAGCGGGCGGACGTCACCGTGCCGCGTTCGGCCGATGCCGCCGCCGTCGAGGCCGCCGTGCTGGCCGACGAGGCGGTGCAGAAGGCGCTGGAAGGCCGCGCGCCGCGCAAAGTGATCGTGGTACCGGGCCGCATCGTCAATCTGGTGGTCTGATTTCTGGTGTCTGATCTTGGACCCCTCCCCGGCGGCCATGATGCCGCCGGAGAGGAAACGTAAAGCAACCCCCCATAGGGTGACGCGAGGCCCCGGTTCGCTCTACACAGCGAGCCGAACAGCACCGGGACGGCGACGGACGATGATGCGCTTGGCACTGACAGCTTCCCGCTCGGGACGGACGCGCAAGGCCGCGCGGGTCGCCCTCGTCGCTGCCCTCGCCCTCAACCTCTCCGCCTGTTTCCGCCCGCTCTACGGCCCCACCGCCTCGGGCGAGCCCATGGCCGCCCTCCTCGCCTCGGTGCAGGTGGACGATGTGAGCATGGCCCAGGGCCAGGAGCGCATCGGGCATTACCTGCGCAGCGAGCTGATCTTCGATCTCGACGGGTCGGGCCAGCCCTCGACCAAGCGCTACCGGCTGAAGATGCAGGGCAGCGAGCTGGTGCAGACCCCCATCGTGTCGTCGCAGACCGGGCGGGCCGAGGCCGGCACCATCGTGGCCAACGTGAAATATTCGCTCGAGAATCTCGACGGCACCAAGATCATCAGCGAGGGCGTCGCCACCTCGACGGCAACCTACGATCGCTCGGTGCAGCGCTTCGCCTCCTTGCGGGCCGCGCGCGACGCCGAGATCCGTCTTGCCAAGGTGCTGGCCGAGCAGATCAAGACCCGCATCGCCTCCGTGCTGGTGACGAAGCCCTGACCGTTTCGAGGCGCGCAGCATGACCGCCGTCAAGGCCGGCGACGTCGACAACCTGATCCGGCGCGGCCCCGATCCGCGTATCTCCGTGCTGCTCGTCTACGGCCCCGATACCGGCCTGGTCTTCGAGCGCGCCAAGCGCCTGGCCGACAGCTTCGTCACCGATCCGAGCGACCCATTCGGTTTGGTGAAGATCGACGGCGACACTCTGGCCCAGGATCCCGGACGGCTTCTGGACGAGGCCGGCACGGTGGGCCTGTTCGGCGGCACCCGCACGATCTGGGTGCGCTCGGGCAGCCGCAACTACGCCCCCGCCGTGGAAGCGGCCCTGAAGGGGGAGATTGCCGGGGCGCGCATCGTCGTGGAGGCCGGCGACCTCGGCAAGACGGCCCCCCTGCGCACCCTCTGCGAGAAGTCACCCCGGGCTCTGGCCCTGCCCTGCTATCCCGACGACGAGCGCACCCTGGGCGACCTCATCGAGCGCACCTTGCAGGAGCAGGGCCTGCGCATCGCCCGCGAGGCCCGCGATGTCCTGGCGGCGAGCCTCGGCGGCGACCGGGGCGCCAGCCTCTCGGAGATCGAGAAGCTCGCTCTCTACGCCAAGGGGCAGGGCGAGGTGAGCCTCGACGATGTCGAGGCGATCGGCAGCGACGTCGCCGCCAGCGTGCTCAACACCCTGATCGACGCGGCTTTCTCGGGCCGCAGCGCGGATGTCGAGCGCGATTATCGCCGCTTCCGCCACGAGGGCATGGACCCCTCGGTGATGCTCGGATCGGCACTGCGTCATGCGCTGACGCTGTTCTCGACCCGGCTGGCCGGGGAGGGGCAGAGCGCCGGCCAGATGGTGGCGCAATGGCGCGGCCTGCATTTCCGCCGTAAGGCCACCATCGAGACCCAGCTCTCCCGCTGGTCACCGCCCGCGTTGCAGCGGGCTATTCAGTTGCTTCAGGAAGCGGTGCTGGCCTGCCGTCGCTCGGGCTCCGAGCTGTCGCATGCCCATGCCTCCAGCACCCTCCTCCGTATCGCTTCGGAAGCCGCCCGGCGACGATAGAACACCCCGCCCAAGATCGGTGCAATCAGCCGGCTTAACAGAAACTTTCCTATGGAAAGCGCTTGTTGAGCCGGCAATCGTTCATGATTCCGAAGGTATTTCGAGCCGTCGGCAGAGCGCCTGGAGCTCGTCGGCGTTGTCGTAACGGATTCGAATCTCACCGGCCCCGGCGACCTTCGGCTTGAGCGAGACATTGGCGCCAAGCGCGCGGGCCATGGCCTGCTCGAGGGTGCGCACCGCGGCATCCTTCTCGGCGGCCCGGCGCGGGCGGCCGGGGC
>JAKONB010000147.1 GCA_022702195.1 Beijerinckiaceae bacterium
GGACGGGACCGTCACCGACCTCGCCCCCGGCCTGGTCCGGCTCGGCCTCGACCCGGTGGAGGCGCCGAGCCTCGTGGTCGACCCGGCCGCGCCGCGCCTCGACCGGAAGGCGGCGCTCATCGAGGTGCAGGC
Source organism: Beijerinckiaceae bacterium (assembly GCA_022702195.1). Taxonomy (GTDB): domain Bacteria; phylum Pseudomonadota; class Alphaproteobacteria; order Rhizobiales; family Beijerinckiaceae; genus Methylobacterium. The sequence goes on from JAKONB010000147.1 coordinate 133, forward strand.
CGGCCATGGCGGTGACGGGCCGCCGGCCCCGCCCGCCCTGCTCCAGGCGATCCGCCAGATCGTGGCGGCGCGGTTCGACCATCGCGGCGACGAGCCGGGCCTCCCCTCCCCGGACGTGGCCGCTCTGGTCGGGCCGCTGCGGCGCCTGCGGCTCTAGCAACGGAGGTCTCCCATGTCGCTCGCCTCATCTCGCGCGCCGATCGGCGCGCGACGCCGCCGCTTCGTGCTCGAACGACCGGTGGAGACCCCCGACGGGTTCGGCGGGGTGCTGCGCCGCTACGCCGCCGGGCCGCTGCTCTGGGGGGCGATCGAGCCCCTCGGCACCCGGGACCGGACCCTCTTCGGCCGCGGCGACCGGGTGGCGACCCACCGGGTGCGGCTCGCCTACCGCCCCGGCATCCTGCCGACCATGCGGCTCACCGCCGGCCCGCGCCGCTTCGCGATCCGCGCGGCGGGCGACCCGGACGGGCGGGCGCGCGAACTGGTCTGCGAGGTGGAAGAACTTACGCCGGAGACGGCATCGTGACCGGCTCGACCCAGACCACCGACCCGGTCTCGAAAAGCCCGCTCCTGGCCCTGCGCGGCGCGATCCTGGCTCATCTCGCCACCGATGCGGTGCTGGCGCGCCGGATGGGCGGCACGTTCCGCCTCTACGACGAGCCGCCGCACGGGGCGGCGCCGGTCTACGCCCTGTTCGGCGATGCCGAGATCCGCGACGAATCCGTGGACGGCGCCCGCCGCCACGCCCACGGCCTCAGCCTGATCGTGTTCGCCAAACCGGGCTCGACCCGCAGCGCCCTCGACGCCGCCGAGCGCATGGCCGACCTGCTCACCGACGCGGCCCTGACGCTGCCCGGCCACGCCCTGGTGATCCTGCGGGTCCAGGCCCTGGCGGTGCGGCGCGACCCGGCCACCGGCGAGGCCCGCGCCACCCTCACCCTACAGGCGCTCACCGAGGCGCTCGGCACCTGATCCACGGAGCTGCATCCCATGACCGCACAACGGGGCAAGGACCTTCTCGTTCGGGTCGCCACCGGCACCGGCTTCGTCGCCGTGGCCGGCCTGCGCGCCCGCCAGATCGCCTACAACGCCGAGACGGTGGACGTGACCCACGCGGAATCCGCCGGGCGCTGGCGCGAGCTCCTGTCCGGGGCCGGGATCCGGCGCGCCGCCATCTCGGGCTCCGGGGTGTTTCGCGACGAGGCCTCGGATGTCCGCCTGCGGCAGACCTTCTTCGACGGCACCCTCGACACGTTCCAGGTGGTGGTGCCGGGCTTCGGCACCCTGGAGGGGCCGTTCCAGATCACCAGCCTGGAATATCGCGGCGACCATGCGGGCGAGGTGACCTTCGATCTCGCGCTCGATTCCGCCGGCCCCCTCAGCTTCACGGCGCTCTGATCATGGTCAACCGCCGCCGCGGCGAGGTCCCCCTTATCCTGGGGTCCGAGCGCTACACCCTGTGCTTGACCCTCGGCGCCCTGGCCGAGCTGGAGGATGCCCTCGGGGCCGGCGACCTCGCCGGCCTCGCCGAACGCTTCGCCCGCGGCCGGCTCGCCGCGCGCGACCTCATCGCGCTGCTCGGCGCGTGCCTGCGCGGGGGCGGCCACGCGCTCGACGCGGCGGACGTGGCCGCCCTGCCCCTGGCCGGCGACCTCGAGACCATCACCCAGGCGCTGGGCGCGGTGCTGGCGGCGGCCTTCGGCGAGGTGGCCGCGGACCCCTGAGCCCCACGGGCGGGAGCGCGGCGGAGCCCTCCGCCTTCCCGTGGGACGACGCGCTGGCTCTGGGCCTCTCGACCCTGCGCTGGCGCCCGCGCGATTTCTGGCGGGCCACCCCGCGCGAGCTGATGGCCGCCGCCGGCCTGTCCGCCCCCCGGCCGGCGGCGGGCCGGGCCGATCTCGACCGGCTGCTGGCCGCCTTTCCGGACAATCCATGAGGCCGACCCATGCCTGAGACCGACCGCGACAACGCCCAGCGCATCAAGCAGCTCGACACCCTCGACAAGCTCGCCCAGAAATTCGGCCAGAGCCTGTCGCGGGCGCTCACCGGCGGTATCGGGGCCGGGCGCAGCCTCGACAACGTGCTGGGCTCGCTGACCACCCGGCTCGCCAACGTGGCGATCAAGGCGGCGCTCAGCCCGGTCAAGGCCGGCATCACCGGCCTGGTGAAGGGGCTGATCAACGCCGATGCCACCGGCGAGACCGCTTTCGCCCATGGCGGGGTGATCGCGGCGGGCCGGGTCCGGCCCTTCGCGGCCGGCGGGGTGATCGCGGCGGGCCGGATCCGGCCCTTCGCGGCCGGCGGGGTGGTGGCGGCCCCCACCTACTTCCCGCTGCGCGACGGCCTCGGTCTCGCCGGCGAGGCCGGCCCGGAGGCGATCCTGCCGCTGAAGCGTGGCAGCGACGGCCGCCTCGGGGTCGCGGCCGGATCGGCCTCCGGCGCCACCAGCGTCACGGTGAACATCACCACCCCGGACATCGCGGGCTTCCGCCGCTCCGAGGCCCAGGTCGCCGCCAGCCTCGCCCGCGCCGTGGCGCGCGGCCGGCGCGGCCTGTAGCCCAGGAGACTTGCCACATGGCCGCCGATTTCCACGAGGTCCGGTTTCCCCTCGACGTGGCCCTGCGCGGCAGCGGCGGGCCGAGCCGGATGACCGAGATCGTCACGCTCGCCTCGGGGCGCGAGCACCGCAACAGCCGCTGGGCGGATTCGCGCCGGCGCTACGATGCCGGCCTCGGCATCCGCACCCTCGACGCGCTGCACGCGGTGCTGGCCTTCTTCGAGGAACGGCGCGGCCGGCTCTACGGCTTCCGCTACCGCGACCGGGTGGACCACCTCTCGGGGCCGCCCTCGCGCGCCATCGCGGCCGGGGACCAGCCGTTGGGGACCGGCGACGGCGCGACCCGCGTCTTCCAGCTCGCGAAAACCTACGGCGACGGCCCGCTGCCCTACCGCCGGACCATCGCCAAGCCGGTGGCCGAGAGCGTGCGGGTGGCGGTGTCCGGCGTGGCGCTGGCGCCGGCCGCCTTCACCTGCGACGCGACCACGGGGCGCGTCACCCTGGGCACCGCGCCGCCGGCCGGCGCCCCCGTCACCGCCGGCTTCGCCTTCGACGTGCCGGTGCGCTTCGACAGCGACGACCTCAGCATCGATCTCGCCGCGTTCAGCGCCGGGGAGATCCCGAAGGTGCCGCTGATCGAGATCGTGGTGTAGCGCATCGTCCCGAACGGTGGTCGCCAGCTTTCGGGACGATCCGAGCGCTCGACACGGGGCCGCCCACCGTCCGGCCGCGCAAAAAGAAAGGGCCGCCCGAAGGCGACCCCATCCCCAACCCAGGCCGAACGCTCAGTACCCGTAGCCGTAGGCCGGGTAGGCGTAGCCGCCATAGCCACCGCCGTAATAGCCGACCGGACGGCCGTAGCCGTAACCGCCGCCATAGCCGTACCCGACCGGACGATCGTAGCCGTAGCCGTAGCCGCCATACGAATTGGCCGCGATGGCGCCCGCCGCGAGGCCGGCGATGCCGAGCCCGATCACCGCGCCGGGGCCGATCCCGCGACGACCGTAGCCGCCGCCGTAATAGCCACGGCCGTAGCCACCGCGATATCCGCCGTAGCCGCGACCGTAACCGCCGCCGAAGCCGACGCCCCGGTAGCCGCCGCCGAAGCCGCGGCCGTAACCGCCGCCATGGCCATAGCCGCCGCCGTAGCCGCCGCCATGACCCCATCCACGGGCCTCGGCGGGGGCCGAGGCCAGCATGCCGAGACCCAGGGCGGCGGTCGCGGCGAGGGCAAGCTTACGCTTGAACGAGGAAGTGTTTGTGATGTTCTGCATGACCGAGAAACCGCTTTGGGGCGGCACCGGTTCCAGCCCCTGCACCCCGTAAGGGTGTCGCACCTGTCACGACCTCGCGAACACTTGGCGGAGCCTGCAGCATCGTCTCGGAAATCGGCTCCGGGGCGATGCTGTCGGTTCCGGATTTCGCATCGTCCTTTTCCGAAAGCCGGAGACCACCGTTCGGGACCATGCGCCAAGGTGACCTTTTCGGACGGGGCACGCCCCTCACCCCAACCCTCTCCCGGACGGGAGGGGCCTGTTCCGGCCATCACGACCGAGGTGATCCGCCGGAAACCGTCTGATCGGCGGGGGAAAGCATCCCGGCCTCGCGATGCGGTTCCGGGAACCGCAGACCCGGCTCTCAGTCGGTCCCGTGACCGCCGCGTCCCGGGCGGCCCCTCACACCCGGAGTTCCCGATGCGCGACCTGCCCACCGACCTCGCCGCGCATCTGGCCGGCGGGGCCACCACCCTGTGCCATTGCTGGTCGCTGGCCCGCCGGGACGGCGTGGTGCTCGGCTTCACCGACCACGACCGCGACCTCGCCTTCGGCGGCCTGACCTACGCCGCCCGCACCGGGCTCGAGGCGGCCGAGGCCAGCGCCGAACTCGGTTTCGCGGTGGGCGGCGGCGAGGTGGCGGGCGCGCTCACCGCCGCGGGCCTCGCGGAGGCCGACATCGCCGGCGGCCTCTACGACGGGGCGGCGGTGGAGACCTGGCTGGTGGACTGGACCGCCCCGGCGACCCGGCTGCTGCTCGACATCGGCACCATCGGCGAGGTGCGGCGCGCCGGCACGGCCTTCGTGGCGGAGCTGCGCGGGCTGATGGACCGGCTCGACGTGGAGCGGGGCCGGACCTACCGCGCCACCTGCGACGCCGATCTCGGCGACGCGCGCTGCGGCATCGCCCTGAGCGGACCACGCTTTCGCACCACCGGCAGCGTCGCGGCCGTGATCGAGCCCGGCGCCCTCGCCGTCACCCTGGCGGGGGAGTTCGACCCCGGCTGGTTCTCGGGCGGGAGCCTCGTCTGGACCGGGGGCGGCAATGCCGGCCTCGGCGCCGACATCCGCACGCATGGGGCCGAGCCCGGCACGGTCCGCCTCG
>JAKONB010000154.1 GCA_022702195.1 Beijerinckiaceae bacterium
CGAGGCGCTGGTGCAGGCGCTCGTCGACGAGCGCCCACATCCACTTCACGTCCTGGGTCCGGCGCTTCGCCTGGATCTCGCCGGTGGCCGTGAGCTTCTCCCGGTGATCGACGATCTTCGCCCAGAGCGCGTCGAGACGCAGGTTGTGGAAGCCCGAGATCGTCACGACCGGCGGCGTCCAGGTGGCCGAGGCCGGGGTGAGGATGTGCAGCGCCGCCCGGTACTCCGACGCCGCCGCGTTGGCGCGCTGCTCGGCTTCGCCCGCATCGGCCTTGTTGACCGCAATCATGTCGGCGAGTTCGAGGATGCCTTTCTTGATCCCCTGCAGTTCGTCGCCTGCCCCGGGCAGCATCAGCACGAGGAAGAAGTCGGTCAGGTCGGCTACCGCCGTCTCCGACTGGCCGACGCCGACCGTCTCGACGAGGATCACGTCGAACCCCGCGGCTTCGCAGAGCAGCATGGTCTCGCGGGTCTTGGCCGCGACGCCGCCCAGCGTCCCCGAGGAGGGGGAAGGGCGGATGAAGGCGTTGGGATCCAGCGCCAGGCGCGCCATCCGGGTCTTGTCCCCGAGGATCGAGCCGCCGGTGCGGGTGGAGGACGGGTCCACCGCCAGCACCGCCACCTTGTGGCCCGCCGCCGTGAGGTTGGCGCCGAGGGCGTCGATGGTGGTGGATTTGCCCACCCCCGGCACCCCGGTGATGCCGACCCGGATCGCCGTGCCGGTCTGCGGCAGCACCGCATCGATCAGGTCGCGCGCCGCCGCCCGGTGGTCGGCCCGCTTCGATTCGGCCAGGGTGATGGCCCGGGCCAGGGCCGCGCGGTCGCCGGCCAGCAGCCGCGCGCGCAGGGATTCGAGGTCGAGGCCGGGGGCAAGGCCCAGGGAGGGGGTCGCGGAAACTGCCATGTCCGACTTCTTGCCGGGCCGGCCGGCTTTCGTCGAGGGGGCATGGCCCATCTTGTCACGGGTTCGCGGTCGGGGCGGCGGCATGGGGTGATCCGTCCGATGCCCCGGCGCGAGACGCGCGAGGGACAGGGGCGTCCAGGCGGCGCCGCATTCGCGTCGAACTTGGCGGGCGGAGGGGGATCGCGGGAGCGATCGGGTGGCTTGCCCGATCCCTGGATCATCGGGAGGAGCGACCGGGCGGGCGGCAGGCCGGGGTCGCCGAACCAGTCCGGGGCGGGATCACGCGATAAAGCCGAGTTGATCGATCGGAGATTCCAAAGCCCCCGACGACCGACCCCCCCGATGGCGCATACACGGGGTTGTTGTGCTATGGCCCGATCGGGCGGGCATCGAGCGGACCCGCGGGGGCGAGGCGGAACAGCAACGGTGCGTGACATCCTGACCGCGCTGGCGGGCGCCGTCATCCTGCTTCTGGTGGCGGCCCTGGCCGTCCCGCCCTTCGTGACCTGGGACCAGCACCGCGGTTTCATCGACGGCGGCATCGGGCGCTCGCTCGGCCTGTCGGCCCGCAGCGAGGGCCGCATCGCGGTCCGGCTCCTCCCCTCCCCGCGCCTGCGCTTCGACCGGCTGCATCTCGGGGCCGATCCGGGACAGCCGGTCCTCGACCTGCGCTTCGTGAAGGCGGAACTCGCCCTGGCGCCGCTGCTCGCCGGCGAATTCCGCTTCACCGAGACGCGGATCGGCCGGGCGGAGGTGAAGCTGCCGGTGAGCGAGGGAGACGCCGTGCTGGTGCCGGCCTCCCTGACCAAGGCCCTGACGGGCCGCGACCTCGCGGTCGAGGATCTGCGCATCCAGCAATTCCTCGTGACCACCCTGGTGCCGGCCACCGGCCGCACCGACCAATTCTACGCCGAGGGCCTGCGGCTCTCCGCGCCGCGTCTCACCGGGCCGTGGCGGGCGGAGGGGACCAGCCGGGGCATTCCCTTCCGGTTCGCCACCGGCGAGCCGGCCGCCGACGGCACCGTGGCGGTGACGATCTCGGGCGGCGGCGACACCCATCCGCGCTTCGAGGCCGATGCGCGCATCGCCCTGAAGCCCGACGCCAAGGGCGAACCGGCGGGCGGTTTCCGCCTCATGGTGCCGGAGGCCGAAGGCTCCGCCCGGCTGGTGGTCGGGCCGCCGGCCCAGGCGGCGGGGGGCACCCTGCCCTTCGCCCTCGGCGGCAAGTTCACGGCCCGTGGCCCCCAGGTGCGGTTCCGGGATGTCGGCCTCGACCTCGATCCCGGCGGGGCCGCGCTGCGGCTCACCGGCACCGGCCGGCTCGACCTGCGCAACTGGCGCGCCGCCCTCGGCCTGGAAGCGCGCCGGCTCGATCTCGACGCCTTCCTGCTCTCGGGGGCCGGCCAGGCCCTGCGCGCCCGCGGCGTGCCGAAGGGCGGCGTCGCCCTGCCGATCATGCTCGACCTCGATCTGACCGTCGGCAGCCTCGTGCTTGGCCTCGACGAATGGTCGGCCCTCTCCGCCAGCGCGACCCTCGACCGGACCGGCGGCCTCGCCCTGCGCCGCTTCGCCGTGACCGCACCGGGCGCGATGCAGTTCGGCCTGTCCGGCGCCCTCGACACCGAGGGGCCGCCGCGCTTCTCCGGCCACCTCGCCCTCGACGCGGCGGATTCGGACGGGACCGGCCGCTACCTCGGCAAGCTCGGCCTCGACGGGCCGGCCGTGGCGGTGATGGACGGCCGGCCGATCCAACTCGCCACCGACCTCTCGGCGGACGCGACCTCCCTGTCCCTGAGCAACCTGCGCCTCGGGCTGGGCGAGGCCCACATCTCCGGCAATGCCCGCTACACCGCCGCCGAGGCCGCGACGCGCGGGCGCTTCGAGGCGCAGCTCGCCGCCCAGGGCGTCGACATCGCCACCCTGCCCTCCTTGAATGCGACATGGGCGGGGCTGAACGGGCTGGATTTCGGCCTGACGCTGCAGGCGCGCGACGTGCGCTACGGGCCGGCCGATGCGCGTTCGGGCAACGGCGCCATCGCGGCGAGCATCCGTTCGGACGGTCCGAGCCTGCGGGTCGACAGCCTCGAGGTGACCGATCTGGCCGGCGCCAATGCCCGCCTGTCGGGCCGGATCGCGGCGGACGGGACCGGGCGCATCGCCGGGCACATCGCCGCGCCGAAGGCCGCGCCGCTGTTCGCGCTCCTCGACCGGGTCTGGATCGCCGAGGCCAAGGCGGTCCCGGCCTTCCTGCGGGAGGGCGCCATCGATCTCGGCATCAGCCTGGAGCGCGATGCCGGCACCGCCGACACCCTGCATCTCACCGCCAAGGGCCAAGCGGCGGGGGGCAGTCTCGACCTCGACCTCCTCACCCGGGCCGGGCGCATCGACGGGCTCGACCTCACCGTCGCTTCCCCCAATGCCGCGCGCTGGTTCGGCCGTGACGACCTCGCCGCCCTGCGCCGCCCCGGCCGAATCCGGATCGCCGGCAAGGCCCGGCCGCCCGCCGAGCCCGGAGACAAGCCGAGCCTCGGCCTCGACCTCACCGGCACCATCGCCGACCTCACCCTCGCCACCCCCGAACCGATCGTGCTCGGCCCCGAGACCTTTCCGCCGCAAGCCGGAACCGTGCGGCTCGCCGCCCCCGATCTCGCCCCGTTCCTGATGCTGGCCGGCGGCACGGCGGCGATTCCCGGCCCCCTTCCGGCGGAGCTGACGCTTCGCCTCGCCGGGGCCGGTCCGGATGCCCGCGCCGAGGTGTCGGGGCGGATCGCCGAGGGCGCGGTGAGCGCCGCGCTGCGGCGCGCCCCCGAGGGGGAGATCGGCGGCACCGTCACCCTCGCGCGCCTCTCGCTGCCGGCCTTGGCCGCGGCCGTGATCATCCCGGCCAAGGGCGACGAACCGGGCGCCCGCTTCGCCGCCCCGCCCCCGGCCCGGGCGCCCCTGGACCTCGCCCTGCGGGTGGAGGCCCTCGATCTCGGGCGCGGCCTGCGCGCCACCGGGGCCGCCCTGTCGGCGCGCCTCGACGACGGTGCCCTCACCCTGCGCGATCTCACCGCGACCCTGGCCGGCGGAAAGCTGGCCGGCAGCCTCACCCTGGCGCGCCAGGGCGGGGCCGCCACGCTCTCGGGCGAGGGCAGCCTGCAAGAGGCGTCGATCCCCGATCTCGTCGGCGGGGGCACCATCGCCGGGCGCCTCGCGACGCAGCTGCGCTTCGGCGCCTCGGGGGAGAGTGCGGCGGCGCTCCTGAACAATCTCGGCGGCAGCGGCACGATCACGCTGAACCAGTTGACGGTGCCGGGCACCGACCCGGCCGGCCTCGACCGCGCCCTGTCGCGGGCGCTCGCGGAGGACGATCCCCTGCGCGAGGGCCGGTTGCAGGCGCTGGTCGCCGAGGAGGTGTCCGCCGGACCGCTCGCCGCCGGGGGACCGGCCACCGCTCCCGCGACCCTGGTGGGCGGCGTGCTGCGGGCCGGGCCGCTGGCCCTCGATCTCGGCACCGCGCGCTGGGGCGGCACCCTCGGCCTCGACCTGCGCACCGGCAGGCTCGAGGCGCGCGGCACCCTCACGGGTGCGTCGGCGCCGAAGGGGTGGACCGGGGCGGTCCCCTCGATCCAGATCGGCCTCTCCGGCCCATTCGCGCGGCCCGAGCGCGGCCTCGATGCCGGCCCCCTCACCAATGGCCTCGCGGCCGTGGTGCTCCAGCGGGAACTCGAGAAGATCGAGCTGTTCGAGGCGGATCAGGCGGAGCGCCAGCGCCGCCGCGCCCGCATCGAGATGGACCGGACCCGCGCCCTCGCCCTCAAGGCCGCCGCCGACAAGGCCGCAGCGGAGAAAGCGGCGGCCGAGAAGGCCGCGGTGGAGAAGGCCGCCGCCGAGGAAGCGGCCCGGCAGCGCGCCCAGCAGGCGGCCGATGAGGCGGCCCGGCGGGCCGCTCAGCCGGCGCCGGATGCGGCCACGGGCGTCCAGCCCTGAACGAACGCGGCCGGGTCTCGGCCGCCTCCGGTCACGCCTTGCAGTTCAAGAAGCCGTCCCGGATCGCCTGCGGGTCGAGGTTGCGGCCGATGAAAACCACGCGGGAGACGCGCGCCTCCCCGTCCTTCCACGGTCCCTGAAGATCGCCATCGAGGATCTGATGGACGCCCTGGAAGACGAACCGTTGCGGCTCGTTCGGGAACGCGACGATGCCCTTGCAGCGCAGGATGTCCGGCCCCTGAACCTGGGTCAGCTCGGAGATCCAGGGCATAAACTTTTCCGGGTCCACCGGGCCGTCGATCCGGGCGGAGACCGATTGCATCTCGTCGTCGTGATGATGGTGGTGGCCCTCCTCGAGGAAGTCCGGCTCGATGTCGAGGATGCGGCCGAGGTCGAAGGCGTTGCGGTCGAGCACCGCGTCGAGGGGCACATCGCAGCGGCTGGTGCGATGGACCTTGGCGTAGGGGTTGATCGACCGGATCAGGCCCTCCACCCGGTCGAGGTCGTCGGGCGTGACGAGATCGGCCTTGTTGAGCAGGATCACGTCGGCGAACGCGATCTGGTTCTTGGCCTCGGGGGCGTCCTTCAGCCGGTCGGCGAGCCATTTCGCGTCGGCCACGGTCACCACCGCATCGAGGCGGGCGGCTTCGCCGACATCCTGGTCGATGAAGAAGGTCTGGGCCACGGGGGCGGGGTCGGCGAGCCCCGTGGTCTCGACGATGATCGCGTCGAACTTGCCGCGCCGCTTCACCAGGCCGTCCATGATGCGGATGAGGTCGCCGCGCACGGTGCAGCAGACGCAGCCGTTGTTCATTTCGAACACTTCCTCGTCGGCACCGATGACGAGGTCGTTGTCGATGCCGATCTCGCCGAACTCGTTGACGATCACCGCGTAGCGCTTGCCGTGATTCTCCGTGAGGATGCGGTTCAGGAGGGTGGTCTTGCCGGCGCCGAGATAGCCGGTGAGCACGGTGACCGGGATCTTCTGCGAGGCGGGATTCGGGCTGTCGGACATGGGGGCTCTTCTGGATGCACGGGCCGCCCGGACGGCGGGTCTCGGCCTGTTATATTGTATCACCGCCATCCGATGAAAGACCGCCGGCCCGCGCCGGGTCCGAGACGGGTCTGAGGCTTTCGCAGAGGGCCGACAGGGTATCGCGAAACCCGGCCGCGCCGGCCAGCACCCGCTCCAGCAGCAAAGCGCCCTCCAGCGTCGCCACGATCAGCCGCGCGGTGGCCCCCGGCGGGCTCCCCCGCCGGACGCTGCCATCGGCCAGCCCCTGCGCCAGGACCCGCTCCAGCCAGGCGATGTGCTTCTCGAAGAAGCGGACGATGCTGGCGCGCAGGGCCTCGGGCAGCGCGTCGCGCTCCACCGCCAGCACCGCGCAGAGGCAGCCGAGATCGTCCTCGACCCCGCCGAGATAGAGCCTGCCATAGGCCTCGATCCGCGCCACCGCATCGTCAGACCCCGCCAGGATCGCGTCGAGCGCCGCGTCGTAGCGCGCATCGTAGGCGGCCACGAGGGCGAGGGCGAGGTCGGTCTTGGTGGGAAAGTGGTGATGGATGCTGGCTTTGCGAATCTTCACCGTCTCGG
>JAKONB010000173.1 GCA_022702195.1 Beijerinckiaceae bacterium
CTCGACGAGGGCGGAGGATTCCGTGCGCGAGAGGCCGACCTGCTGGTAGACGGCCTCGCTCAAATCGGCGCGTGTGACCGTCTTTCCACTCATCGGTTTGCCCCCGGGACGATTCGAAATTTCTTGATTATCTCTATGATCGCGCACGCTAATCGGCGTTACCGCCAGGGTCAACACCACTCTCCCCTCACCAGCGGATCAGGGCCGCGCCCCAGGTGAAGCCGCCGCCGATCGCCTCGATCATCACGAGATCGCCGGCGCGGATGCGACCGTCCCGGCACGCCACGTCCAGGGCGAGGGGAATCGAGGCCGCGGAGGTGTTGCCGTGCCGGTCGACCGTGAGCACGACCTTCTCGCGGGCGATGCCGAGCTTGTCGGCCGAGGCCTCGATGATCCGGCGATTGGCCTGATGGGGCACGAACCAGTCGAGATCGTTTGCAACGATGCCTGCAACGCGGAACGCATCCGCGATGACGTCCGTCACCGAACCGACGGCGAAGCGGAACACCTCCTTGCCGGTCATGCGCAGATGGCCGGTGGTGCCGGTGGAGCCGGGGCCGCCATCGACGTAGAGTTTCTCGCGGTGGCGGCCATCCGAGCGCAGACTCGCGCTCAGCACGCCGCGATCGGCCGTGGTCCCCTCGCCGTCCCGCGCTTCGAGGACGATGGCGCCGGCGCCGTCGCCGAACAGCACGCAGGTGGTGCGGTCCTCCCAGTCGAGGATGCGCGAAAAGGTCTCCGCGCCCACCACCAGGGCGCGCTTCGCGCTGCCGGTGCTCAGGAACTTGTCGGCGGTGGTCACGGCGTAGACGAAGCCGGCGCAGACCGCCTGCAGGTCGAACGCGACGCCCCCCTGCATGCCGAGCGCCGCCTGGATCTGCGTCGCCGTGGACGGAAAGGTGTGGTCCGGCGTCGAGGTGGCACAGATCAACAGGTCGATGTCGGCGGCGGTCAACCCGGCAGCGTCCAGGGCCGCCTGCGCCGCGCGGGTGCCGAGCACGGAGGTCGTCTCCGAGGCATCGGCGAGATAGCGCTGCCGGATGCCGGTGCGCTGCACGATCCATTCGTCGGACGTGTCGACGGTGCGGGTGAGTTCGTCGTTGGTGACGCAGCGTGCCGGCAGGGCGGAGCCGGTGCCGACCACCACGGAGCGCAGGACCGTCATCGTGCCGTCCTCCCCATCCCGACCCGGCTCATGATGCCGCCGCCGTGGGCGTCAGGTCCAGCATGTCGCGGATCGTCCGCATCAGGTCGTGTCGCGCCATGTCATGGGCCAGATCCACGGCCGCCGCGAATCCATGGGCATCCTCGGAGCCGTGGCTCTTGATGACGATCCCTTCGAGGCCGAGGAACACGCCGCCATTGGCCCGGCTCGGGTTCATCTTGTCCCGGAGCGCCTTGAAGGCCTGCCGGGCGAACAGGTAACCGATCTTGGCCGAGAGGGTCCGGCTCATGGCGCTGCGCAGGTAGGAGCCGATCTGCTTGGCGGTGCCCTCGGCGGTCTTCAGGGCGATGTTGCCGGTGAACCCCTCGGTCACCACCACGTCCACCGTGCCCTTGCCGAGATCGTTGCCCTCGACGAAGCCGTGATAGATCAGGTTCGGAAACTCGGTCTCGCGCAGGCGGCGGGCTGCCTCCTTGACCGCCTCGTTGCCCTTCATCTCCTCGGTGCCGACATTGAGGAGCCCCACGGTCGGCCGGTCGAGGTCGAACACGATCCGGGCCATGGCCGAACCCATGAGGGCCATCTCCACGAGATGCTCGGCATCGGTCCCGATGGTGGCGCCGACATCCAGCACCACGCTCTCGCCGCGCACGGTGGGCCACAGGCAGGCGATGGCCGGGCGCTCGATGCCCGCCAGCGTCTTGAGGCAGATCTTCGACATCGCCATCAGCGCGCCGGTATTGCCGGCCGAGACGGCGGCATCCGCCTCCCCGTCCTTCACGGCCTGGATCGCCCGCCACATCGAGGATTTGCCGCGTCCGCTGCGCACCGCCTGGCTCGGCTTCTCGTCCATGGCGATCGCGACCGTGGTGTGGCGAATCTCCACCGCGCCCTTCAGGCGCGGCTCAGCCGCCACGAGCGGGGCGAGGATCGCCTCGTCCCCGAACATCAGGAACGTCATCTCGGGATGGCGCTCGCGGGCAAGCCCAGCGCCGGGCACGACGGTCGTGGGACCGTGATCGCCGCCCATGGCGTCGAGGGAAATGCACACTCTTTGAGACATGATGGCTCGGCCGATGGCCTCGTTGCGAGGGACGCCCCGCGATCGCGAAGGGCTGAAGGATCGACAAAGCGGGTGTCGAGGCGGGCCTCTTGCCCGGCGGGCCGGAAAATAGCGACTCGCGCCCGCCGGGCAAACGAAATCTGCGCCCGCCCGCCCGTCCGGCGGTTCGCGGGGCCTGACCCTGCGCCCGGCCACCGCCGCTTCGCGTTCGAAGCGACGGGGTGGCGGGCGTTCCGCAGGGGACGGTCAGGCCTCGTTCGACCGCAGGGTCTTGAGGGCGGCGAAGGGCTGGGCTTCGCCGTCATCCGCCGGCGGCTCGAACGCGATGCCGGGCTTGCGCGGATACGGATCGAGCCCCAGCGCCAGGAATTCCGTGGTGAGCTGACCGAAATCGATGCGGCCGTTGATCACCTGATCCGGCGGATCGAAGGTCTCGTCATCCGGGTCGAACGCCACCTCCTCGTCGGTGAAGGTGAGGTCCACCGGCTCCGAGACCTGGCTCTCGAACGGGTCGAGGCTGATGGTGCAGATCTGCGTCACCCAGGCCTCGACGGTGCCGGTGACCTTCAGGTCGGACAGGTTGCCCGAGACCGAGAAGCGGCCGACCAGGTCGCGGATGGCGGGGATTTTGAAGTCGTCGGCCAGGACCCGGCATTGCTCGGGCGTCGCCGTGACGGTGATGACGCCGTCGCCCTTCTGCGGCCTGTCCACGCGAACGACCTGCGACAGGGGGGCGGTTTTCTGGTCGTCGGTCATGACGGGTCTCCGGTCGGGGCTCCCGCGCCAGCGAACGCGTCCGGGGGCGGGAAAGGCGGGTCGGTCTCGATCAGCGCGTCGAGGTCCGCCTCGGCCAGGGCGGCGGCGCTCGCGGCGACATAGCGGGCGAGGCGCGCTCCGGCTACTCCCTCCTCCGTCGCGAGCACGTTGCGCGCCAGCACGGCGGCGAGGGCCGGATGGTCGCCGGCCGCAAGGGCGGCATCGTAGCCGCCGGCCCGGCCGTAGAAGGCGGCGCCGAGCTTCTTCATGCGCTTGGGCACGCCGAAATCGCCGACGCCGAGCTCGCGCAG
>JAKONB010000176.1 GCA_022702195.1 Beijerinckiaceae bacterium
ATGCGCGAGCACGGCTACAATCTCGGCGGCGAGCAATCCGGCCACATCATCATGTCGGATTTCGCCACCACCGGCGACGGGCTGGTCGCCGCCCTCCAGCTCCTCAGCGTGGTCAAGCGCCGGGAGCGGCCGGTGAGCGAGGTCTGCCATTGCTTCGATCCGCTGCCGCAGATCCTGCGCAACGTCCGCTACCGCGACGGCCGCCCCCTCGAACAGGAGGGCGTGGTCACGGCCATCGCCCAGGCCCGCGCCAGGCTCGGCAATGGCGGACGCCTGGTGATCCGGCCCTCCGGGACGGAGCCGGTCATCCGGGTCATGGCGGAGGGCGACGACCGCACCCTCGTCTCCGATGTGGTCGATTCCGTGGTGGAGGCGGTGGCCAAGGTCGCGGCCTGACGGTCCTGCCCGGTTTCCGTCGATCCCCACGGGGCAGCGGAACGCGGCGTCGCCCAAGCCGATCATGCCGAAGCGGTTGCGGGTTCGGCGTGAAAAAGCGATCTTCAGCAAAGCGATAGAGCGTTTTTCACGATCCGGGGATCACGAAGAACGCTCTACCCTGCGTCGTCGAGCCTCGGCGCCGAGCGCCGCCACGCCGCCAGCAGGGCGGCGCGCAGCGTGTCCTCTTCGGCATCCCATAGGTCGAGATTGGTCCAGCCGCGCCGGCCCCAGGCACCAGCGATCGGCGTGAACAGGTCCGGCTCGGCCGCGACGAAAGCCGCTTGATCCGCCGGATCGAACTTCAGCACGACCCGCTCTTCCTCGACCCACAGCGTCGCGAAGATCTGTCCGTCGATACGAAAGTCGGGGTGACCATTGTGGGCGCCCGCGACCACCTCCGGCAGCAGCAAGGCGAGCGCCCGAACGTCCTCCGGTCCCATGGTTCGTGGTCTTTTCTGGTCGAGAGGGGAGGGCGGTCGGAAACCATCCGCTAGAAGATCTCATGATCTGCTCACGATCAACAATCATCCAGCAAGGATAACTTTTAACGTTAAATCTGACTTAACCCTTTGCGGTGACACTGCCCTCGTCATCCCAGCCGGCGCCCCGCGCTTCCGGCCCATGGTCGAACGAAGGAAATTCCATGCGCCGCTCCAAGCTCTCCGCTTTGGCGCGCTCGATCACGCTCCTTGCGAGCGTGGGAGCGCCCTGCCTCGTCCAGGCCGCCGACCTGCTGCCGCCGCTGCCCCCCGAGCCGCTGCCCCCGCCGGTGGAGATCGGCGGCGGCTGGTACCTGCGCGGCGATGTCGGCGTCGGCGCCACGAGCTACGAGAAGGTCGTCACCACGATTCCGGGTCAGGCGCTGCCCCCCGGCTACCGCGTCGATTCCAACGCGATCGGCGACCAGTTCTTCGCCGGCGGCGGCGTCGGCTACCAGTTCGGTCCGTATTTCCACGCCGACATCACCGGCGAGTATCGGGGCGGCAGCCAGCTTCGCTTCAGCGACAGCTTCAACGTTTACCAGAACAACCAGCTCGTCCTCGATCCCCAGGGCCAGCCCTACAAGGGTCTCAACATCTACAACGGCCACCTCTCCTCGGTGGTGGTGATGGCCAACGGCTATTTCGATCTCGGCACCTATTGGGGCGTGACGCCCTATCTCGGCGCCGGCGTCGGCAGCGCCTTCCACCAGGTGAGCGGCTTCAGCGATACCGGCGCGGGTGGAGCCACCGGCGGCTACGGCATCGCCCGGGACAAGAACTCCACCAGCTTCGCCTGGGCGGCGATGGCCGGCCTCGGATACAGCGTGACGCCAAACCTCAAGCTCGAACTGGGCTATCGCTACATCGACCTCGGCAACGTGAAATCCGGCTCGGTGCAGTGCTTCAACGATCCGGGCTGCGGCGGCGCTGTCTACAAGGTCAAGGACATCACCTCCCACGATGTCCGGATCGGCATGCGCTGGCTGCTCGGCGGCGTCGCCGCCGTGCCGGAATACATCCCCGAGCCGGCTCCGCTCGTGCGCAAGTACTGAGGCCGTTCTCGCCTGACCAGATCGGTGGTCGCGTCCGCGACGGACCGGACGGATCAGGCCAGAACGATCAGCGACGTGGGCGCCGTTCGGACGGCGCGCCATCCCCTTGAAAGAGGCGCGGACGCCCAGTCCGTGCCTCTTTCGCGTTCTGGAGGCCACGCTCCGCTCGCGCGCCGACCGTTCCCGGATGCGGCGATCCGGTCCGAGAAACGGACCATTAAGGTTACTCAAGTAGTACGATCACACGGACACGATCCAGACGCCGGGTTTCAGGCCCTGAGGACGACATCGATGCGGACCGCCTCCCTCGCCCTTCTGGCCGGTTTCACCCTCGGCGTCGTGACTCCCGCTGCAGCCGCCGATCTCGACTACGGAGTCCTGCGCGGCCCGGATTACGAGCCCGCCATCCCCGTCATCGACTGGAGCGGCGTCTATGTGGGCGGCCACGGGGGCTATACCTCCGCCGCCCTCGGCTTCCGGAACGTGTTTCAGCCCCTCGTGGCGAAAGCGCTCATCGGCACCACGGCCGAATCCGAATTCAACGCCTCGTCGCTGCTGATCCCTCATTCACAGCGCGTCGAGGGGGGAAGCTTCGGCGCCTATGCGGGCTTCAATTATCAGTTCGACGATGCCGTGATCGGCATCGAGGCCGATTACACCCGCTTCGAAAAGATCGGGGCGACGGCCGATTCCGTCACGCGGTTCAAGACGACGGCCGACAACTTCCTCGAGACCGTCTCGCTCTCCGGCCTGTCCTCCACGAAGATCGAGGAATACGGGACGATCCGGGCGCGCGGCGGCTACGCCTTCGGGAATTTCCTTCCCTACATCACCGGCGGCGTCGCCATCGGGCGGGCGCAGGTCACCGATCAGGTCACGGTCAACAACTACGGCTACAATCAGGCTACCTACAAAGCCAACGTCGCGACGGCCAACAGCGCCATCACCACCACGACGGATCCGGCCGGTAACGTCGTGACGACCGTGAAGCCGGCGATTCCGACCTACGTCGACAATTACGGGTACAGCACCTTCAATCAAACCAACCCCGAGAAGAGCACCGTCGCGCCCGGCAAGGTCGTGACCCAGTCCACGAACAAGACCGTCGCCGGCATCGCCCTGGGCGCCGGCCTGGAATACGCCCTGACGCAGAACATCGTCCTGCGCGGTGAGTACCAGTACGTGTTGTTCAACGATTTCGATGGGCACAAGGTGAACCTCAACACGGTTCGCGGCGGCGCGGCGGTAAAATTCTGACGAGGCGGGCCGGCTTCCGGCCCTGAGCCGGGCAGGGCGTTAAGCCCCTGGTCGCAGGTTCGTCCCTAGGCTTCGGCCCGGAAGCGGCTCGACCGCCCTCGCTCCAGACCGGATCGCCGCCGATGCTTCGTCTCGTTCTTCTCGGCGCCGCCCTGGCTCTGTCGACCGGCTCCGCACCCGCGGCCGATGTCTCTGGCGAGCCGGCCTCGTTCCGCCGCCGCCCGATGCTGCCGCCCGAGATCGCCTATCGCGATCCGGCCTATCGCCCCGCGCCGCCCCTGCGGGTGGCGATGCCGCCACAATCCTCCAACGTGCCGCTCTACAACGTGCCGCCGCCCCATTTCCCCCGGTTCTGACGCCGCCTCAATTCTCGAGCTCGGTGTCCCAGTAGAGATAATCGATCCAGGTGTGGTGGTACTGGCGGTGGTCGAATTCCGGCTGGCGCCGGTGCAACTCGTGCCGGGTCGGACGGCGCGGCTCGTTGAGCAGGGGCATGTCGGCCTCGCCCGGCGTGCGGTTGGCCTTGCGCAGGTTACAGGGCGAGCAGGCGGCGACCACGTTCTCCCAGCTCGACAACCCGCCGCGCGAGCGCGGCACCACATGGTCGAAGGTGAGGCCGCCCGCCGGCAGGCGCAGGCCGCAATATTGGCAGGAGAAGGTGTCGCGCAGGTAGATGTTGTAGCGGGTGAAGGCCGGGCTGCGCGCCAGCGTCACGTAGCTCTTGAGAGCCACTACGCTCGGCACCCGCAGGGAGCGGGACGGGGAGCGGGCCTCGACGTCGTAGCTGGCCACCAGGGTGACACGATCGAGGAACAGGGCGGTGAAGGCGTCCTTCCAGGACCACAGCGACAGCGGATTGTAGGAGAGCGGGCGGTAATCCGCGTTCAGGACGAGCGTTTGGAGATCCATCATAGCGCTACCCTCTCGACGGGTCGACGAAGGGACAACGCGCGACGTCGAGGCTGCGCGCTGTCCCCGATTGGTGAAAGATCAAGAACCTTCGCGTCCCGGACCGGCGGCCTCGGCGGCGCGCGTCACGGGAGCGGTCGGCATGGACGGGCCGGACCGGGGGGTGGCCGCCCGCGCCGCCGAGCGGGGAGGGCGTTGGCCAACAGCGGTCGCACCGGGCGGAAACGCCCGTTCCGTGGCGACGCGCATCGTGTCGGACGATCGTCGCCACCTCCTCGCGCAGATACGAAAAGGCCAAGTCCATCACGGCTTAGTCTAATATCAGCGTGACAGCGTTGTGAAGGTCGTCGTGGCGGATGCGTCGTCACGCCCACATTTCGTTTGCAGATCTGCCTCGGCGGGATTGCGGCCCCGCCGGCAACCTTTCGCCCCATTGCGCGGTATTGGGTCAGCATCCGGCCCGCGACCCGGGCTTGCAGTGCGAAAGGACGACCATGGGCTTGGACTACACGAGAGGCGTGACTCTCCGGGATCGTGCGCGTCGCGCCATGGTGGCGGCGGCCTGCCTCGGAGCGATCGTCCTCGGCCCGGCGGCGGCCATCGCGCAGGGAGGGACGCCGGCCCCCGTGCCCCAGAAGGCGGCACCGGCCGCGGCGCCGGCCCCAGCCCAAGCTCCGACTCCGGCCCCCGCCCCGGCCCCGGCCCCGGCCCCGGCCGCCAAGCCCCCGGCGGCCAAGGCCCCCGTCTCCGAGGAGATCAAGACCGTCCGGGACCGGCTCGAATCGGCCAAGGCCGATCTGGAGCAGCGCGAGAAGCTCATCACCGGGCCGAATGTCGGCAGCGAGAGCCTGACCCGTGCCCGCGAGGGGCTCGACACCATCGCCGATCAGATCCGGCACGTCATCGACATCACCACGCCCCGCCTGGAGGCTGCCCGCGAGCGGCTGACCCAGCTCGGCCCCAAGCCCAAGGAGGGCGAGGAGGGCGAGGACGTCGCCCGCGAGCGCGCCGAGCGCGAGCACGCGGTGGCCGAGATCGACGAGACCCAGCGCCTCGCCCGCTCGCTCCTGGTCCAGAGCGACCAGATCGTCGATCAGGTGACCAACCGCCGGCGCGCCGCCTTCACCCGCGGCCTGTTCGAGCGCTCCACCGCCCTGGTCAGCCCCGACCTGTGGATGCGGATCGCGGCCGATGTGCCCCGCGACATCCGCTCCATCCAGAACGCGGTGGCGGACACCGCCGAATTGTTCAACCGCAACGGGACGCTCGGCAATCTCGCCCTGCTGGGCATCGCCTTCGGGATCTCGATCGCCCTGTATTTCGGCCGGCGCAACATCGCCCCCCGCTTCGGCCGGCGCGACGATG
>JAKONB010000178.1 GCA_022702195.1 Beijerinckiaceae bacterium
GTCGGAGCCGGCATAGGCCACAGTGCCGTCCTCGGCCGCCTTCACCGCCGTGCCCTCGGGCACCGAGATGTTGATGCCCTCGTTGCCGCTGGTGCCGTAGCCCGAGATCACCCGGCCCTTGGCGGGCCAGCGGAACGAGGCGGCGTCGGCCACGGAGGCGGTGGTGGCCGGCTCGGCCCTGGGCGGTTCGGCGGAGGCGACCTTCACGGGGGCCTTCGCCGATTCCTTGGCGGCTTCCTTGGCGGCGGCCTCGGCCGCCTTGGCCTCGGCGACCTGCTTGGCGGCGGCCTTGGCGGCCTCCGCCTTGGCGAGCTTGGCCTCGGTCTCGGCCTTCTTGGCCTCGGCCCTGGCGGTTTCCTTGGCGGCGGCCTCGGCCTTCAGCTTGGCGGCCTCGGCCCTGTCGGCCTTGGTCTCCGGCTTGGTCTCGGCCTTGGTTTCGGCCTTGGCCTCCTTGATCTCGATCTTGCGGACGGGCTTGTCCTCGGCCTTCGCCACAGTCTGGCCGGGGCGCACATGCGCCTTTTCGGACTTGACCTCCGCGGCCTTCTTGGTCTCGGGGGCCTTGCGGGTTTCCGCGAGCTTGCGGGCCTCGGCCGCCTTCTTGGCGTCGGCCGCCCTGTTGGCCTCGACGATCCGCTTGGCCTCGGCCAGCTTCTCGGCCTCCGCCTCCTTCCGGGCGGCGGCCTCGCGCGCCTCGCGGGCCTCTGCGGCCTTGCGCTCGGCGGCGCGGTCGATCGCCTTCGGGGCCGGGGCGGCCGGCACCGTGCGGGTGGTCATGGCGGGGCTGGCCGCGCTGGCGCGGCCCGCATCCGGGTTCATGCCCAGCACCATGCCGGAGGCCGGCTCGGTGGAGGCGATCCGGCTGGTGCGGGCCGGCGTGGCGGCGGCCGGCGTCGGGGCCATGGCCATCGGGCGCGGCGACATCGGGGCGCCGGGGGCGCCCAGCGCCTGCGACTGGATGCGGCTGGTGCGCACCACCGGGGCGGGCGCGATCTCGCCGTCCGGCAGGCTGCCGGTGGCCGCCGGCTCGCTCGCCATGTTGGAGGCGAAGGGATTGCCGAACGGGTCGCCCAGCCGCGACGCATCCGACGAACAGGCGGCGGCGCCGCCTCCGATCACTCCGATGAGCGCGAAGCGCGACAGCGTCCTCAACCCTCGACCAGTCCCGCGAACCCGCATCGACGCACCTGTTTGCCTGACGCAACTTGATGACGCCATTCAAACGGGATTCAGGTTAAGCAACCGTTCCGATTCACCACGTTTCCGCACCGATGGAACCGGACGACACGGGTCCTCAGAGCACCCGCGCCCGGCCGGGCGTGAGGGGCGCGAGCCGCAACGGCGCCCCGATCCGCTCGTGCAGGGCGGCCCCGGCGGAGGCATCGACGGTGACGAGGCGGCCGCGCTCGGCCGTGCCGATCACCCCGACGAGGCGCCCGCCCGGCACCAGCCGAGCGAGCAGGGGCCGGGGCAGTTCGGGCAGGCTGCCGTTGATCAGGATCCGGTCGAACGCCCCGTCCGGCAGGTCGCCGGGGCGCAGGCCGTCCCCCACCAGCAGGGTCGTCTGCATCCGGTCCTCGGGCATGAGATTGGTCTGCGCGTCCTCCGCCAGCAGGGCGTAGCGCTCCAGGCTGTGGACATGGGCCGCGCCGAGCCGCAGCAGCAGCGCGGTGACGTAGCCCGAGCCGGTGCCGATCTCGAGCACGCGGGCTCCGGCCCGGACGCCCAGGGCGGCCAGCATCGCCGCCACCACGGTGGGCGCCGTCATGGTCTGGCCGCAGGGCAGCGGCAGGGCGAGGTCGCGGCGGACGAGGTCGCGATGCCGGGCCGGGGCGAAACGCTCGCGCGGCACCCGCTCCATCGCCCGCAGGGTGTCGGTGTCGCGGACCCCGCGCCCGCGCAGGGCCATGACGAAGGCCGCATCCTCGATCGAGCCGTCGGTGGTCATGGACCTTGGGCTCCGCGCATCGGACGCTCCGGCGTCAGCCCGCGAACCCTTGGGCGAAGCGGGTCAGGCTCGGCTCGTCGGTGAGGTCGAGGCGCAGGGGCGTCACCGAGATGCGCTTCTCCGCGATGGCCTTGAGGTCGGTGCCGTGGCCGGGCTGGAAGGTGGCCTTGGCGAAGGCAAGCCAGAAATACGGGTTGCCGCGCCCGTCCTGGCGCGCGTCGATGGCGAGCAGGGCCTGATTGCGAAAGCCCTGCGCCGCCACGGCGGTGCCCTGCACCTCCCCGGGCTCGCAATCCGGAAAGTTCACGTTGACGACGATACCGGGCTCGATACCGATCTCGAGGATCTTCCGCACCACGCCGGGGCCGTGCTCGGCCGCGCAATGCCACTTGATGGCGCCGCGCCCGCCGGCCCCATAGGCCTGGCTCAGCGCGATGGAGCGGACGTTGAGGATGGTGCCCTCCATGGCCGCCGCGATGGTGCCCGAATAGGTCACGTCCTCGGCGACGTTCTGGCCGCGATTGACGCCGGATAGAACGAGGTCCGGCCCGTGATCCTTGAGGATGTGGCGCACCCCCATGATCACGCAATCGGACGGAGTGCCCTTCACGGCGAAGCGCTTCTCGGCCACCTGACGCAGGCGCAGGGGATCGTTGAGCGAGAGCGAGTGCGAGACGCCGGACTGGTCGGTCTCGGGGGCCACCACCCAGACGTCGTCGGAGATCGACCGGGCGATCCCCTCCAGGGTCTCCAGCCCCGGCGCGTGAATGCCGTCGTCGTTGGTGACGAGAATGCGCATCAGCTCTTCAATCCCTCGATCCGGTCGATCCCGCCCATATAGGCCTTGAGCGCGGACGGCACCGTGACGCTGCCGTCCGGGTTCTGGTAATTCTCCATCACGGCGATCAGCGCGCGGCCCACCGCCACCCCCGACCCGTTGAGGGTATGGACGAAATTCACCGCCTTGCCGTCCCTGGCGCGCACGCGCGCGTTCATCCGCCGCGCCTGGAAGTCGCCGCAGACCGAGCAGGACGAGATCTCGCGAAACGTCTCCTGGCCCGGCATCCAGACCTCGATGTCGTAGGTCTTCTGGGAGGCGAAGCCCATGTCGCCGGTGCAGAGCGTCATGATCCGGTAGGGCAGGTCGAGCTTCTTCAGCACGGCCTCGGCCGAGCCGAGCATGCGCTCGTGCTC
>JAKONB010000182.1 GCA_022702195.1 Beijerinckiaceae bacterium
CCTCAACGGTTCCGTGGTGCACGACATCGTCCGGCGCTCGGGCACCATCAGCATCCACGTCATCGCCGGCGAGGCGGTGAAGGCAGACCCGGTGCCGCCGAAGACGGTCGCCACAATCCCGACCAAGCCGCCGGTCGACCTCGTGCCCTACCTTGTCGGGATCCTCGCCACGATCGCGGCCCTCGGGTTCGCCCTCGTGGTCGAACCGTATCTCGGCGTCGAGAACGCCGACCTGATCCTGCTCAGCGCCATCGTGGCGGTCGCGGTGCGCTTCGGGCTCGGCCCCTCGCTGCTCGCCGTGGTCGTCGGCTCGCTCTCCTACGACTTCTTCTTCCTGCCCCCGGTCTACACCTTCACCATCACCGATCCGACCAACGTCGCCGCCTTCATCCTCTTCACCGTGGTCGCGATGGTGGTCTCGAACCTCGCCTCCCGATCACGGCAGGAGGCCATGGCCTCGCATGGTCGCGCCCGCGCCACGGAGCGGCTCTACGGCTTCAGCCGCAAGCTCGCCGGATGCGCCACCCTCGACGACGTGCTCTGGGCCACCTCGGCCCAGATCGCCGCCATGCTGAGGGTGCGGGTCGTCCTGCTGTTGCCCGAGAGCGGGGTGGTCTCGGTCCGCGCCGGCTTCCCGCCCGAGGATACCCTGGATGCGGCCGACCTCGGAGCCGCGGCCTGGGCCTTCGACAACGAACGGCCGGCCGGGCGCGGTGCCGACACCCTGCCGGGGGCCAAACGCCTGTTCCTGCCCATGCGCACGGGGCGCGGCATCGTCGGCGTGATCGGCCTCGACTCCGACGGCACCGGGCCGATCCTCTCGCCCGAGAACCGGCGCCTGTTCGACGCCTTGGCCGACATGGCGGCGCTGGCCATCGAGCGCGTCCGCCTGGTGGAGGATCTCGACCGGGCCGAACGCGCCGCCGAGACCGACCGCCTGCGCCAGGCCCTTCTAACCTCGATCTCGCACGACCTGCGCACGCCGCTCGCCTCGGTCCTCGGGGCGGCCACCACCCTGCGCGACCTCGACGACGCCCTGTCACGCGACGCCAAGGTGGACCTTCTCGCCACCATCATCGCAGAATCGGAGCGGCTCAACCGCTTCATCGTCAATCTCCTCGACATGACCCGGCTGGAGGCCGGGGCGGTGGCCGCGAGCCTCACACCGCAGGATGTCGGCGAGAGCGTCGACACCGCCCTGCGCCGCCTGGGGTCGATCCTCGCCGGGCACGCGGTACGCCTCGACCTTCCGACCACCCTGCCGGCCCTGCGCCTCGATCCGGTCCTGTTCGAGCAGGTGCTGGTCAACCTCCTCGACAACGCCGCCAAGTACGCTCCCGAGGGCTCCATCGTCACCGTCAGGGGCACAGCCGAACAGGGCCAAGTCCGCCTCCAGGTCCTCGACGAGGGCGATGGGCTGCCCGAGGCCGACGTGGAGCGGGTGTTCGACAAGTTCTACAGGGTCCGCAAGTCCGACAGCGTCCGGGCCGGGACGGGGCTCGGTCTCGCCATCGCCCGCGGCTTCGTCGAGGCCATGGGCGGCACGCTGACGGCGGGCAACCGCCGCGACCGCCTCGGGGCCGTCTTCACCATCCTCCTGCCGGTCCCCCCGGCGGGACACGTTCACCCGGATCTGGCGGCATGAGCATCACCATCCTGGTCATCGACGACGAGCCGCCGATCCGCAAGCTCGTGCGCATGGGTCTGGCGACCCAGGGCTACGGGATCGTCGAGGCGCCGAACGCGCGGACCGCCCGCGACGTCCTGTCCCGCGAGACGGTCGACCTGATCATCCTCGACCTCGGCCTGCCGGACATGCGCGGGCACGACCTGCTCCGCCTCATCCGCAAGGACCATCGCGACCTGCCGGTGGTGGTCCTGTCGAGCCGCGACGACGAGGCCGGCAAGGTCGAGGCCCTCGATCTCGGCGCCGACGACTACGTGACGAAGCCCTTCGGCATGGGCGAACTCCTCGCCCGCATCCGGGCGGCCCTGCGCCACCAACTCGCCGTTCAGGGCGAGCGTGCCCTGTTCGAGGTCGATGGCCTCAGCGTCGATCTCGTCCGCCGCCTCGTGCGGGTGCGCGGTGCGGACGTGAAGCTGACCCCGCGCGAATACGACTTCCTGCGTGTCCTCATCCAGCATGCCGGCAAGGCCCTGACCCACGCCCAACTCATGAGCGCGGTCTCGACCTCGTCCGACCCGCAATATCTGCGGGTCTACATGCGCCAGCTTCGCCTCAAGCTGGAGGTGGATCCCGAGCGTCCGCGCATCCTGCTCACCGAGACCGGCGTCGGCTACCGGTTGAGGGCCCCGGACGACGACGTCCAAGCCTGAGCGGGATCTCTCCCGCGCGATCGGATCGGGTGACCCGCCGGCCCCCGCATCTCCGCATAACGGCGCGAACGCCTCCGCGATCCGTTTTTCGGGCGCGGCTGGCCCATCGTCCCACCGCGCGTCTCAGGCGCCGGCGAGCACGTCAGGGTCGGCGGCCCATGGCGCGCAGGTGGGCGATGTGACGAACGGCCAGGACGTAGCCGTGGGTACCGAACCCCGCCATCACGGCGGTGGCGGCCAACGAGACGTAGGAATGGTGCCGGAAGGCCTCGCGCTTGTGGACGTTGGAGATGTGGCACTCGACGATCGGCACCTCGCAGGCGTTCAACGCATCGAGAATCGCGATCGACGTATGGGTGAAGGCCCCCGGATTGATGACGATGCCGGCCGAGCCGACGCGGTATGCGTGGATCCAGTCGATGATCTGATGCTCGGCATTGCTCTGGTGAAACGCGACGTCGAGCCCGAAGCCCTCCGCCTCGGCCCGGCAGCGCGCCTCGACATCCGTGAGGGTCTCGTGCCCGTAGATCTCGGGCTGGCGCTTGCCGAGAAGGTTCAGGTTGGGGCCGTTGAGGATCAGGATGGTGTCGTTCATGGAAAGCTCCGTGGTTGGATCGTCCCGGCAGGTCGGTTCGCACCGGCGTGGCCACCTTCGCGTCGGGGGGGCTGGATCAGGCTCCGAACGGCGAGCGCGCCTGGAATGCCCGGAGGGGCAGGGCCGTCACGGGGGACGACTTGCGAAAATCGGGCGGGTGGATCAATGCAGACCTCACCGAAACCCGCCACCGGTCTTCGCGTTTCCCAGTGTCATGAGTTCCGTCAGATGGATGCCGTCAACACGAGCGGGAAGCCGTCCAGCCGCCGGACCCGTATCAACGATCCCGAGCGCACGAAAGCCGACATCATCACGGTGGCCACGGCGGAGTTCTCCAGCAACGGCCTGAGCGGTGCCCGCGTCGATGCCATCGCGGAGAAGACCCGCACGTCGAAGCGGATGATCTATTACTACTTCGGCAGCAAGGAGGGCCTCTACCTCGCGGTCCTGGAACAGGCCTATGCGGAGATCCGGGCCATCGAGGAATCCCTGCGCCTCGATGCCCTCGATCCCGAGGCGGCGATCCGGCAACTGGTGGAGATGACCTTCGATTACGACGAGGGGCATCCCGATTTCGTCCGTCTCGTCGGCATCGAGAACATCCACAGGGCCGAACATCTCGCCGGCTCCTCGGTGATTCGCGACATGAATCTCGGCATCATCGCGACCATTCGCGCCGTGCTGGCGCGCGGCCGCGAGACCGGCCGGTTCCGGTCCGACGTCGATCCGATCGATCTGCACCTGATGATCAGCGCCTTCTGCTTCTTCCGGGTCGCCAACCGCCATACGTTCGAGGCGATCTTCCAAGTGGACTTCGCCGATCCGGCGGCCCGCGCCCGTCACAAGCGGATGATCGGCGACGCCGTCATCCGCTACCTGACGATCGGCTGAGGCGATTCACCCCCGCCAGCCGAGATCCTGCATCGGCGTCCGGTAGGTCTCGCGGGCCGTGAAGATCGAGCCGGCGGCCACGAGGCAGACGACGGTCACGAAGACCGCCACCGGCATCCAGCCGTCGCTGCCCGTCCCCTGCACCGCCGCCGCGATGCTCGGCGCGAACCCGGCCATGGCGAAGCCGAGCTGCGTCCCGATGGCGACGCCCGAGAGCCGCACCC
>JAKONB010000207.1 GCA_022702195.1 Beijerinckiaceae bacterium
GCTTGCAGGGCAGGTTCGGCGCGATGACCGCGAGCAGGCTGGTGAAGCCGTGCTTGTTGTTCACGAGGCCGTTGCAGAAAGCCGTCTCGGCCGGCGAACCACGCGGTCCGATGATGAGATCGATGTGAGCGACCTCGTTGCCGTCGCCGACGAGGGCTTCGCCGACCAGAACCTTGTTGATCTTCGCCATGTGGGGTTTCTCCCAGGAGTCTTGGAAAAAGACGTGACCGCGCCCGAAAGGGCACGGCCGACAGCTATCCTTGTTCACGGCGTCCAGCCCTGCGAGGGGCCGGACCGGTTAGCCCGGATCGCGGCGCGGACCCTACTCTGCGGCTCTGCCGGGAACAACCCTGCTCCGGGGGCGGTCCGTGCCAAAATATTTGGAGGGGGGACGGAACATGTTTCGGTGGGATCCCGCGCCCTCCCCTCAGGGCAGCAGGTGGTCGAGGAACAGCGTCGCCACGGTGAAATCCGCGCTGGTGCCCGGGTTGAGCCCGGCCTGCTTCCACGCGCGGTCCCGCTCCAGCAGCGCCGCGACCGGCGCCGTCGCGAGGTCGAGGGCGAGGAGCGCGGCGGCCTCCTGCCGGAGGCTTTCGGCGCGCTCCGGCCCGTGCTTGCGCGCCACGTGGCTGTCGGGCACCCGGGCCAGATAGGCGAGGAAGACGGACGTGGTGGTCCAGGGGGGCGCCAATCCCCTCGCCCGCGCGGCGGCGAGGGCGGGCAGGCCGATGGCGAACAGATCGTCGAAGCCGGTGACGTAGGCGCGGGCGATGGCGTCGCGCGGCGCGGCCTCCGCCATGGCGCCGCGCAGCGGCGGCGCCGGCCCGGTGACGTCGTGACGGGCGGCCGTGCCGAGCCCTCCCGGATTGGCGCACCGGATCGCCGCGTAGACATCCTCCGCGTCGGTGGCGTCGAGGGCGCCGAGCACCCGGTCGAGATTCGGGCGCAGCCCGCCATCCGCCTCGGCGGCCCGCGCCAGGGGGGCGCAGAGCAGGAGGATGCCCAGATTGGTGTTCTGGCCCACGGCCTTCATGGTGGCCGCCATGGCCTCGCGGACCCGGCGCCCCACCCGCGCCCCGGCCCCCGCGAGATACGGGGTGGAGATGTCGGCGCTGGTGACGAAATCGGCCAGGACCATGCGATGGCCGGGGGCGAAGGCATGGACGTTGCCAGGCTTGAGCGCATCGAGTTCGGCGAGGCAGCTCGCCCGGTAGGCGTCCGCGATCCGCTCCGGCGGCAGTCCCGTCATCCCAAGGCCGGTCATCTCAAGGCCGGTCATCCCAAGGCCGAGACGAGGCGGGGCGGCCGGGCGGCGCGCACCGCGTTGAGGAAGCCGCGCGCCACCGCCAGCGCGATATCGACCTCGGTGACCTTCTGCAGGCCCGACCAGGCCGGCATGCTGTTGACCTCGAGCACGAGGAAGCCGCCCTCGCCGTCCTCCACGAGGTCGATACCGGTGTAATCGACCCCCACCGCCGCCGCGGCGCGCTCGGCGAGCTCCACCGCCGCTTCCGGCATCGCCCAGGGCAGCGGGCGGCCGCCGAGATGGACGTTGGTGATCCAGCCGTCCCCCTCCCGGATCATGCCGGCGATGGCCCGGCCCTCGCAGACGAAGACCCGGTAATCGCGCCACAGCCCGTCGCGCCGGGCGACGTAGCGCTGGAGGTAGTAGACCCGCGACACCGCCTCCTCGCTCGGCAGGTCCTCGGGCCGCTCGATGAGCTGGAGCCCCTCCCCCTGCGAGCCGAACAGCGGCTTCAGCACCAGGGGACGGCCGGGGCCGGCCTCGCGGGCGACGAGCGCGGCCGCGGCCTCGCGCTTGGAGACCACGAAGGTGTCGGGGGTCGGCAGCCCGGCCCGGTCGATGAGCAGGCTGGTCATCGCCTTGTCCACCGAGCGCTCGATGGCGGCGGGCGAGTTCCAGACCGTCGTCCCGGAGGCCACCAGGGCGTGCAGCACCCCGAGCCGCATGGTGGTGGCCTCGAACGTGCCCCCCGCCACCGTGCGCATCAGGATGCCGTCCGGCAGGGCGTCGGGAAAGCCCGGCACCCGCAGGGGTTCGCGCCCGCCGGTCTCGATCGACACGTCGGCCAGCGAGAACAGCACCGGTTCCGCCCCGAGCTGTTCGAGGGCGGCCCTCAGCCGTGCCTTGTGCCAATTGCCGTTGTCGGCCGCGAGCCCGATCCGCATGGTTTTCTCTTTCTGTACCCTCTCCCCTCTGGGGGATGAGGGGGACCCGCTAGGGGGCGAGGCCCCGCGCGAGGGGAGCCACACCTGAAAACGTGGCGCTTCCCCTCTCTCGGTCGCCCCACGACGACCCTTTTCCGCAGATGTGGGGCGACCCCGTTTCGCGAGTGGACGCGACCGGAAGACCGATGGCCCTCCGTCATCCCGGGGCCGCGACGCGGAGCCCGGGATCCGGAAGCGCGAGGGGTGCAAGGTCTCACGCTGTCGGCAGCTCCGGCTTCCGGGCTCGCCTGCGGCGCCCCGGAATGACGGGGTTGGCATGGACGATCGCCCTGTCCGCACGTCGGCGAGGGGTTATGCGGCAACCCGCTAGCGGAACGACGCCTCGACCAGCTCCGGCATCAGCTTGCCGCCGCGAAAACTCTTTCCCGAGGTGACCGAGGTGACGATGACCTCGGCCGGGCTGAACAGCGCGCCGTCGATCTTGTAGAAATCGCCGTTCACCCGGCCGAAGATGTCGGCGAAGGGCGCGCCGTGATCGGCGGAGGTGGTGGAGGGCAGCTGCTCGGCGAGCTGCTTGGCGTTCGCCTCGTCGGCCTCGACGTAGAGATGGACCCGGCCGCCATAGATGATGGCGTCGTTGGTACGCCCCATCGCCTGGATGAAGTCGGGATGCTGCGGCGAGAGCGGGGCCGAGCCGATGCCGTCCACGATCTTGTGCAGGTCGAAGCCGACCGTGTGGGCCTTGTGCAGGGCGACCTCGAGCACGCGGGCCACCACCTGGGTGGCGCCGGCCAGGCTCTGGGTCGGGGCGTAGATGAAGGTCAGGTCCTCGGCGCGCAGGCCGGTGGCCTCGGCGACCTTGGCGATGACGGAGGCCGGCGGGCCGCCGGCGGCCTCCAGCACCAGGGCGGTCTGCCGGGCGGTGTCGCGGTAGCCGAGCTCCTGATAGAGATCCTCCACCACGGCGACGGCGCGGCCGGGACCCGAGCCGAGGGCGAAGAAGCCGGAATCGCCGGTCTCGTCGGCCAGCGACCAGCCGGCATATTGGCTGCCGAGGCAGGCGAGCACCGGGTCGGCCGCGTGCACGATCACCGAATAGGGCCAGGCAGAGATCGGGCCGGAGGGCGCGATCGACACGGTGCCGAGGCCGCCGAGACAGATCTCGGCGATGCGCCGGCCGGCCTCGATGGAGCCGCGCACGGTGGCGCCGGCATCGATCATCCGGGCGCCGTCCTGCGTGGTGACGGCCAGGCGCAGCAGCTCGGCATCGGCGGCCAGCCGGTCGACCAGGGGCGCGGTGAGCGCGTTGACGC
>JAKONB010000213.1 GCA_022702195.1 Beijerinckiaceae bacterium
GGCGGCGCGCAGGCGGGCCGACTCCAGTTCAACCTCTCGCATTCGGGCAATCTGGCACTGGTCGGGCTCGCGGAGGTTCCGATCGGCGTCGACATCGAGGCGACGCGCCCCCTCCCCGACGCGCTGACCCTCGCGCGCAGCCACTTTCACCCCAGCGAGATCGCGGCCGTGGCGGCCCTGGCGCCGGAGCGCCAACCGGCGGCCTTCTATGGTTGCTGGACCCGCAAGGAGGCTTTCGCGAAGGCCGTGGGCACCGGGCTCTCCATGCGGCTCGATCGCTTCGCCGTCACCGTCCCCCCCGCCCTTCCAGCCCTCCTGTCCTGCGAGGTCTCGGCGGGCTCCCCGGCCGATTGGACGCTGCATCACCTCGCCCCCGAGGCCGGCGCCATCGGTGCCGTGGCGATCGCGCGGCGGAACGCGCCATGTGCCCGCCACCGGCTCGCGCCCGACTGGTTCGCGCGGCCCTGAGCTCCCCGGGCGGCGCGCTCAGATCTTGTGCCGGAAATGCAAAGAGACGCTTGCGGTGCCCGAACCGCCTCGCTATACACCCGGTCATCGGCCCACGGCGGCCGGTGCATCGGAGTGTAGCGCAGTCTGGTAGCGCACCACGTTCGGGACGTGGGGGTCGCAGGTTCAAATCCTGCCACTCCGACCAAAATTCCCGAGGTTTTGCAGCACCCTCGCTGCTTCCCCTGATCTGATCAGTGATCTCGTTGTCCGAGTGGATGCATGCGGTTTGCGCATGGTGTCGTCGGCTGCGTTCTGCTGGGAGCCAGGCGCAGGGTGGCGATCGCCCCGGGGCAACGTCTCGATCGTCATGCTTGGGAAATCGGCCGCCTTCTCGAGCTGTCGCGGGCCGGCGGAGCAGTCGGGCCAGGGGGATCGCGGCAGCTCCGGCCGCTGACCGTCGAGGATTTCTTGTCGCCCCGGAAGGTCCGTCGCGGGCGGTTGAATAAGCCGGGGGCGGCGGACGGGACGCCCGACCTCGGATCAGATCTGAATCACCCGGATGTTGTTGGTGTTGCCGGTGGTGTGGAACGGAATGCCGGCCGCGGTGACGATCGTGTCGTTGGGCTTGGCGAAGCCCTCCTCCTGGGCGTGGCGGCAGGCCTTGGCCGTCATCTCCTCGTAGGAATCGACGTCGTCCGTGCGCACGCTGTGGGCGCCCCAGAGCAGGCTGAGGCGGCGTGAGGTGTCCAGGTTCGGCGTCAGAGCCAGGATCGGCACCGCGGGGCGCTTGCGCGCGACCCGCGCGGCCGTGGTGCCGCTCGCGGTGTAGGTGACGATCGCGGTGGCGTGGACGGCCTCGGCGAGCGTGGCGGTGGCGGTCGCGACCGCGTGCGGAGGCGTCTCCTCCTCGCTCGGGCTGGAGGCCGCGATGATCGAGCGGTAGAGTTTGTGCCCCTCCACGCTGCGGATGATGCGATCCATCATCGCCACCGCCTCGACGGGATAGAGGCCCGTCGCCGACTCGGCCGAGAGCATCACCGCATCCGCTCCGTCGTAAATCGCTGTGGCCACGTCCGAGGCTTCCGCGCGGGTCGGTGCCGGGGCCGAGACCATGGAGTCGAGCATCTGCGTCGCCACCACCACGGGCTTCACGGCCAGGCGACAGGCGCGGATGAGTTCCTTCTGGCGGCCCGGCACGTCCTCGTGCGGGATCTCGACGCCGAGATCGCCGCGCGCCACCATCACGGCGTCGGAGAGCCGGACGATGTCCGCGATGCGCTCGAGCGCTTGCGGCTTCTCGACCTTGGTCATGATGCCGGCGCGATCCCCGATCAATCCGCGCGCCTCGATCACGTCGGAGGGCTTCTGCACGAAGGACAGCGCCACCCAGTCGACCCCGAGGTCGAGCCCGAAGGCGAGGTCGGCCCGGTCCTTGGCGGTGAGCGGGGACAGATCCAGAAGCGTGCCGGGCAGATTCACGCCCTTGCGGTTCGAGATCACGCCGGCGGTGATCACTTGCGCCTCGATCGCCGCGGCCTCGATGCCTACCACCCGCACCCGTACCCGCCCGTCGTCGATCAGCAGATCCTGACCCGGCACCACGGCCGCGAAGATCTCCGGGTGATGCAGCGGGATCGCATCCTTGCCGCCCTCCGAACCGTCCAGCACGAAGCGCACCCGCTCGCCTGCGATCAGATCGAGGCGACCATTCTGGACGGTCCCGACCCGGATCTTCGGACCCTGAAGATCCTGCAGGATACCGATGGGCCGGCCGACCTCGTTCTCCAGGGCGCGGATCGCGGCATGGACCTTGGCGTGGTCGGCCTGGAGGCCATGGCTGAAGTTGAGCCGGAAAGTGTCGACACCGGCCAGGAACAGGGCCTTCAGCATCTCGGGCGAGGACGAAGCCGGCCCGACGGTGGCGACGATCTTGGCGTAGCGGTGACGGCGCATGACGGATTCGGCCCGAGGGCCGCCTCTGCAAGTGGGGATCAGACAATCAGCATCGCGCGACAGCATGGTGACGACGAGCCCGGAGCGTAGGACGTCTCCGGGCTCGACCGCGATCTTACTCGTTGTCGCCCTCGATTGCGGCGATGACCGCATCCGTGACCTGCCGGGTCGTGGCGTTGCCGCCGAGGTCGGGCGTGTGCAGGTTCGGATCGGCGGTGACGCGCTCCACCGCGCGCATCAGCCGGTCGGCCGCCGGCTTCTCGCCGAGATGCTCCAGCATCTGGCAGGCGGTCCAGAAGGTGGCGATCGGATTGGCGATGCCCTTGCCGGTGATGTCGAAGGCCGAGCCGTGGATGGGCTCGAACATCGACGGGTAGGTGCGCTCCGGGTTGATGTTGGCAGTCGGCGCGATGCCCAGCGACCCGGCGAGCGCGGCGGCGAGGTCCGAGAGGATGTCGGCGTGCAGGTTGGTGGCCACGATGGTGTCGAGGGTTTGGGGCTTCATCGTCATGCGCATTGTCATCGCGTCGACCAGCATCTTGTCCCAGGTCACGTCGGGGAAGTCGGCGGCGACTTCCGCCGCGATCTCGTCCCACATCACCATGGCGTGGCGCTGGGCGTTCGACTTCGTCACCACGGTCAGCAGCTTGCGCGGACGGCTCTGCGCCAGCTTGAAGGCGTAGCGGATGATGCGGTCGACGCCCGAGCGGGTCATCATCGAGACATCGGTGGCGACCTCGTTGGGATGCCCCTGGTGGACGCGGCCGCCGACACCCGCATATTCGCCTTCCGAGTTCTCGCGCACGATCACCCAGTCGAGTTCGGGACCCGAGACGTGGCGCAGGGGGCTGGTGATGCCGGGCAGGATCCGGGTCGGGCGCACGTTGGCGTACTGGTCGAAGGGCTGGCAGATGGCGAGCCGCAGGCCCCAGAGGGTGATGTGGTCGGGCACGTCGGGGGCGCCGACCGCGCCGAAGAAGATCGCGTCGTGGTTGCGGATCTGATCCCGCCCGTCGGCGGGCATCATCACGCCGTGCTTCTTGTAGTAGTCCGATCCCCAGTCGAAATGATCGAACTTGAAGGCAAAGCTGCCAGCCTTCTCGGCCAGCACATCGAGCACTTCGATGCCGGCGGCGATGACCTCGATGCCGATGCCGTCGGCG